>JBDTTO010000336.1:0-4649 GCA_039930585.1 Gemmatimonadaceae bacterium | reverse complement strand
AGAAGGATGCGTTCAAAAAACAGGAGCGAGCGGAGGTTACCCGCGTCGCGCCGCCTCGATGGTCGCGATGTCGATCTTCATCATGTTCATCATCGCGTCGAACGCGCGCTTGGCGGCGGCGGGATCAGGATCGGTAACCGCCTGCGTCAGTGCCACGGGCGTGATCTGCCACGACAATCCCCACTTGTCTTTGCACCAACCACATTGGCTTTCCTCGCCGCCGTTTCCGACAATCGCATTCCAATACTTGTCCGTTTCAGTCTGATCTTCAGTGGCAATCTGAAACGAGAAAGCTTCACTCTGCTTGAATGCAGGGCCGCCGTTGAGGCCGACGCATGCAACACCAAACACGGTAAACTCGACCGTCAACACCGCTCCCTGTTTTCCCGAAGGATTGTCACCCGGTGCAAGGTGCACTGCATCAACCGAAGAGTTTGGAAACGTCTGTGCATAGAACCGCGCCGCACACACTCGGCTGCGCGCACGCCTGCGAATGCGGCACAGTACAACTACCGTTTGTACTTCGACAACAATCCGGCAACTGGCAACGCACTTGATGGCTACCTGAATGTTCCAGGGCCATCCGCCAATTCGGTCAACCTTGGCATGTTCTATTTGAATATCGGATTCTTCGGTCCAGCACCGACGTATCAGCCATTCGATATGAACGCAGGCGGCGAATACGAATTTGACCTCGTCGCGTACGACGCGAACCAGAGTGAAGTTGCCCGCACGTCGATTCTGGTTGAGACGAGCAGTGTAGTTCCGGAGCCGTCAACGTATGCATTGATGGTCGCGGGGCTGATGATGATTGGTGTTGCCGCGCGTCGGAAAAAAGATGTTTGCCTGATTCGAAGTTTGCGGTGCGTAACAGCGGGCCCGAATCGAGAGATTCGGGCCCGCTGTTTTTGTACGAGCGTTGTGCAGGAGTCAGCCGCGCCTACGTCCTACGGCCCGCTCTTCAGAACTTCCAGTTGTAACCAACACGAACCACCTGGGTTTCGAGATAGTCGGTGCTGACCAGCCGGAAATCAGTTCCGCGAATCGTGCGCTGCGCCTGCATGGTATTCAGGAGATCCGTGGCATTCACCACGATCTCACCTCGCGCACGCTGCACACTCTTTTTCAGTCCGGCATCCAGCGAATATCGACTTTCGATGCGTCCCTGAGGCAGCAGATCAGGGGCCAGAAATACGTTGGATAATTGCACCTGCCAATCGCGCGGAAACCTGATGTTGGCGTTCAGCTTCGCGTTTCCAGATGTGAGCTGTTGGCGCGCTGATGAATACTGAACGGGCACCGGATACTGATTCACGACGGCAAATGCCTCGATGTTACGGCGATAGGCATTTGCGTTTGCGTTGAACGACAGGCTGGGTGAGACAGACTGCTGCCACACGATCTCGGAACCAACACTCGTGCTGCGTCCGCCATTCTGAAACACGTTGTACAACAACACGCTGCCAGGCGCTTGCGTAGCAATGCGCGTTATCGTGCCATCGACAATTCTCTGATATGCGGCCACGTAAAAACTTCCCGTAGCCCAACCCGTCTTGTATCCCAATTCCAGATTGGTGGAATACTGCGGTTGCAACGCCGGATTGCCAACCTTGATCAGCTCGGGTTCGTCGTACTTTGGAAAGATGCGAATGTCGACTTCGTTGGGCCGATCGACGCGACGGTTGAAGAACACCGACAGCTTGTTGGAGTCGTCGAATTTGTAGGCCGCCCGCACATTCGGGAACGGCCGGAAATAACGATATCCGTCGCTCTTGTACGTGTTGTGACCCGGATTGACGTCATAATCCACGTGCACCGTTTCCAAGCGCACGCCGCCCTCGAGCTCGGTGCGCCGGCTTTCGAATACATAGTTGCCGTAGAATGCGGGAATCGTTTCGCGATAGGTAGCCTGCCCTCCCGCGCCGGTATCAATGGGTGAGTTCTGTCCCGCGAAGAATTGCATATTCACGGGAATGGAACGGTATCGTCCTTTGAATCCTGCTTCGACACGTCCTTGCTTCAACGGCTTGATGTAGTCTGCGTTCAGGTCCACCACGTGTTCGTCAGACAGCAACTTGAACGCATCACGTCCAACGAATGACGGCAATGTGTTCGTGAAGAAATATTTCTCGTCTTCGCGATGAAACGAATAGTTGGACGTGAACGTGAGCGTGTGCCCGGGCTGCGGAAACCTGTGCACCAGATTCGCAGTAGCAAACGCCGTGTATTTCACTTCGTCCTCGAGAAACTGCCACAACCGGTATCGATTGACGAGCGCCCCGTCAAAATACGGATTGTCACCGTGGTCGAGAATCTTCTCGCGATTGAACAGGCCGGAAACGCTTACCGTATTACGTTCGCCAAACGCGTGATCAATTCCCGCGTTCATCGTTGCGTAGTCCGTGCGCCGGTTGCGCTTGATCTGTTGAACGATGACCGTGCCGTCGTCGTACGTGCGCGTTGAGAATTCGTTCTTGTTGAGCGTTGGCGCATACAACCAATCGCCCTGCACGAATGTATTCGTCGCGCCGTTCCGATAGTTGAGCGACACTGACGGGTTGAACTTTGGCGTTTGTTGCGACTGCGGACGAATCGTCGGCAGATTTTCTTTCTTGATCCACAACGCGCCAGCGCCGGCCATCAGGCCAAGCTTTCCGCTGAATCCCCGTTGCTCCTGCTTTTTGAACACCAGATTGATGATGCCGGCACTGGCATTCGCATCAAATCTGGCCGACGGATTGTTGATGATCTCAATTCGCTCCAGTGCTGATGCGGGCAGATTATCCAGGCCAATCTGCGAACCAAAACCGGTGAGCGCCATTTGTTTTCCGTCGATAAGGACAACCACCTTGTCGCTGCCGCGTACCAGCACTTTTCCATCTTGCCCGATAGTTACGCCCGGCACGGTGGACATTGCCTGCAGCACCGAACCGCCAGCCTGGCTGATGTTGTCGGCAACGGTAATGACTTTCTTGTCCATCGCGTTGGACACACCTTCGGCTGCGGCGCTGACAAGAATGTCGCCAAGCACCTGCGTCTCCCTGATCATCAGCAGCACGCCGAGGTCGAGGTACGCGCTCAGTTCGCCGATTAACACCTGTTGACGAATGGGGCGATATCCCATTGCACGGGCGACTAACACGTAGGCTCCGTGTTTCAGTCCGGTGAAAGTGAACGCACCTGCATCATTCGTAAGTCTTCCTGCGACGAACGCGCTGTCTTTCTCCGTATGCAATTGAAGGGACAAATTCGGCATGGCCGACTTGTTGTCGGCGTCGTGAAGTTTTCCGAATAATGTGACACCGTTGGTTGGTGTCTGCGCCAGCGATGGTGGCGCAAGCGACAGCGCCAATACGAGCAACAGCAGAAAACGATTAGGCACGGCGATGGGGGCGGGAGAATCTCAAGGTCGTGTACTGCGCGAGCGAGGGAATTTAGACCCTGCGCATTTCGAATTCATGACGACGCCAACCGCAAAGTTCACGTCGTGCGAGCAAAGTGTTGCGTGCTCAATAGTGCGGTAGTGCAGCGCCATTCAGTGCCGCTTCAATGAGTGTTTCAGTGTAGCGTTTTGCCACACTCGCGGGCGTGCTGAATTGCATGCCATGTCGCCAGCTCTCCGGCGCTTCCGGATGCGTGCCGACTAAAACGACCCAACCATTTCCGGAAAATCCTTGCACAATCGCTGGCGTTCCGTCCGGATATTTGCCAACGACATCACCCCATCCCGAAAGCTCCGGACCATCTTCCCAATAGTGCTCGATTGGCGTCGTGTTTATACTCGTTATCGCGAGCGCGGCTATCCGAATCCCCTGGCGTTCGGCGGCATAGAAACCGAACTTGACTCCTGATGTCAGGTCCAGACTTTTGTACGTGCCATGTGCTGCGAGAAATGCACCCGCGCAAATGCCCAGATAATTCACACCATCCTGCACCGCATTGTGAATGTTCGTGATGGTGCCTGGCGAAAGACTCTCGCTCATGTCAATGAAGTTGCCGCCCGGCATAATCAACAACCGATAGCTCCTGAGCTGCGATTGATTCATTGCGTTCAGCTGTCGCGAATTCGCAGTTGTGTACTCGAGATGCTGGTTTTTGAGAATGGCTTCAACGGCGTCGACATCATTTCGCGATGTGCCCGCGCCACTGAACAGCAGAATTGGAGCGGTCGCGCCTGGTGATGACGGAGCGCACGCTGACACGGCAAATGAAAAGAGCAATAGGTACCTGATCATCGGCCTGCCATGAAAATGTGGTCAGCGTTGGGCCGTCCTTCACCACGGGGCGAGCTGAAGTTAGTGCCGATGGCAGCCCGGAGAGCAGCCCCGGAGGTGTCCCGCCGTGGCCATGCGCCGCGTATGTTTAGCGGATCGTCCGTTCCATGTACTTCAGGCACCGACCAATGAAGAAGACCTCCCTCCTGCTCCTCCTCGCCGGCATGTCGTTCACGCCCGCGCACAACATCGACTACACGCCTGCCGAGTTGGCGCGTTGGCAGCAACAGGCTGATGGGATCACGATCATCCGCGATGATTGGGGCATTGCGCACGTGTACGGCCATACCGATGCCGATGCCGTGTTCGGCGCGATCTATGCGCAAGCGGAGGACGATTTCAATCGCATCGAAACGAACTACATGACCAACCTCG
>JBDTTO010000335.1:0-4658 GCA_039930585.1 Gemmatimonadaceae bacterium | reverse complement strand
GTTTGCCGTTCTCCGCGTCTCCGGCGGTGCCTCCGCGTCTCCGCGTGAAACTGCCGTTACGCTGTTTGCCGTTCTCCGCGTCTCCGGCGGTGCCTCCGCGTCTCCGCGTGAAACTGCCGTTACGCTGTTTGCCGTTCTCCGCGTCTCCGGCGGTGCCTCCGCGTCTCCGCGTGAAACTGCCATTACCCTGTTTCTGCTTTCGCTTATCGGCCCGCGAACCAGGTGCTCGGCGAAAACGACAGCGGGTTTACTTCGTAGAACTGTGTGCGCGTCCAACGACCTGTAGTCGGGAAATACGGAGGCGGATACTTGAGTGCGCAGCGATTGAACGACAAGTCGTCGTGGTAGCCGTGCAAGTTGGATCCGCTCATGGTGCCCGTCTGTCCCGAGCGTGATTCAATCGTGCCACCGATGAGACGCGTTGTGCCGCGATCCACATACGGCTGACCGCCACCCGGTGCGCTGGAGTTTTCTGCGGCAACCGATTTGAGCGCGAGAATGGACGCGTGAATCGTGAGGTCAGGACGGCCGGTGGAAGGATCGAATTCCTTTCGTGCATTCCAACCGCTGGCGGCGTTGTTGATGCGCCGCTGCGGAGTTGCCAGCGAGTTATCGGAATACATGACATACGAACCTGAAAACAAGCCAACGATGTCATCATCCGCGCTGCACGTTCCGGTTGCAAGAGCGGGACTGGTTGCCTGACGCAAATCGTGAGCGATCACCATGATCGCACGCGACGCCAGCGTAAGGCGCCCACGCACCGTGCCACTGACTGCCACTTTGCCTTCGGCGAAAATAACGCCACGGAAATTGGCGTTGTACGTCGGGCTGAGCGGCCACAGATACGCGCCATCACCGCGTGCCGCAACCACTGGCGGAACGCTGCCGGAGGTGCGCGCGACCCAATACCCTGTTGAATCGGAAGCCCTGAAAATTCCAGTCGGCGAAAGACGCTCGTCACCACCCAGATAACAGCGGGCGTTAGCGTTGTCGAATGCGGCGTCCTTGTTCACCAGTCGCGCGTTGTAACTGCCGGAAGCGACGGTGGCAACTTGTGCGAACGTTGTCGGCATCGCGGCACGACCAGCCACGACCGTTGGAACACCGCAATTCCACGAGTACAACATGCTGTCAACAACGGCGCCCGAATACGTTGGTTCGCCCGCAGGAATGAACGGTGTTGTCGGCACAGGCACACGCGCCATTGCATATCCCCAACCGTACGGCGGGTTTGCGGCTGCACGCAATTTGTACACGCGGAAATACCCTTCATCCGAGCCCGTCGTGTTGCCGTCGCCGTTCACGTCAATCGCGACAAACTCAATACGCATCGTGGCAAGCGCGCTGTCGCCCGTTACAACGTCGGGCGTAAACACATACCCTGCGCGATTCGCGATACCCTTGAGAATATCGAGATCGGCATTCGTGGGCAGCGGAATTTTCGCGATCTTTTCCAGCGGCGGTCCCTTGCGGAAATCGGCGGCGGTTTTGTTCAGCACAATCGCGGCAGTCGTGACCTTGTCATGAAACGTTGCCTGCGGCTGCGGAGTTCCGTTCCACACATAAATCGTGTCGTTGGAATGAACCGGTCCCTGCGCCTGCGCGCCCAATGCCCACCACAGCGTTGAACCGTTTGTCGACTTCGCGATGTCGGTGAACGACGCGTAGCGTGCAAACGATTCCTGATACATCTCCACACGACGAATCGCCACGTTACCAAATGTGTCGACCGCTTTCGTGACAACTTCGGCCTGCACACAAACTCGCCGGTCGTTGTAAGCGAATCCGAATTACCAAGACGCGAGATGTACGTCGTGCGACGTACACCGCCGGAGTTCGGGACGACTACAGACGATTCAACTGTCTTGTAACCGTTGAGCGGGACAGTATCGAGGCGCGCGTTCAAACGTGAACGTTCAACTTCGAGTCCAGACAACGCAGCGTCATCAACTACTACTGCGCGATCAGACGACGCTTGCACAAGAACGTTCGATGTGGCCAGCACGCCCGAAGCCAGCGCCAACACCGCGCCAACGATGGCAATGAGCAACACCGTCAGCAGCGCAAATCCCTTGCGGCTTTTTCCCGCTGCTCGACGTTTGCGATTGTCCTTGAAGCGTTTATGCTGCGCGAGTAGCGCAACGCGAACTCTACGAAGAATGTTCATGGAACCACCACGTTGCCAGAGGCCGCGATTGCAGAAAGGTTCGGTGTGCAATCCTGTACTGCGAGCGCATACTGATACGAGTGCCCGAATCCAGGATCGACGCCGCCGTCCTTGTATCGGTAGGTCGTGGATCCACCGGAAACGCTGAGCGTCGCCAGCGGTGCGCCCCACGTTGACGCGCCGGTGATCTTGCGCCACAACACGTAACGCACCGCGTCGCTTTCACCACCGCCATCATCGGCCGCGCGCGGCCACGTCAGAATTACTGCTGCACTGTCCACCCACCACGCTGCGGCAGGGGAGGAAGGTGTGATCGGAGTGCGACCACAACCGCGAGCCTGTCGATCAACCGCGGCGTTAGGCAGCGGCACCTGATAGTTCACCAACTCGTTGCCGGAGGTCTTCGGACGCGTTGCTTCGTACGCGACTTCAACAGCGCGGATCTGATCGATGCGCGTGGTAACCGCGATGCCAGTGTCGGGCGTGAATCCGCGCAGCGCGACCGTTTTCGCAAGCGGCAACCAGGCGCGCGGCACCGTATCAAGATCCGTAAGCGCTGAGTTGTAACGCGACGGATCGTACCAGAAACGGAAGAACGGACGCGATCCGACTTTACGCAGTCCTGAGGCAATCATTTCCGCCGCGCCGGCGTTCACCTGACGCAACAACATGAAGTCCGCCGAGTTGGTGGATCCCGTGTCTCTTACGAAGCGGAAAATGATGGTTTCGGCGTCGCCGGATGTTCCGGCAACGCTGGAATAATTTGCCAGAGGATATGTGAACGACGTTCCGGGAATAACGCGCGCCGAGCCCACATCGAATGACGATACTTCGGCGCTTGTTGCAAATGGATCGGTATAAATCGCGCCAGTGAAGCGTGCGGAATCGACGCGATTGGTCGTCAGATCGCTGTTGAATGCAAATACGGAATCGTTCGCGTAAACAACGACGGGCTGATAGTCGGTAGTATTAGTTCCGGCCGTCCGAATTTCCTGACGCAGCAAATCACGGCCAAAGCGGCCGTTCTGAATTTGTTCGGAACGATTGGAAATTACGCGGAATCCTTTCGTTTGCGCGAGGAGAAAACCAATCGCGCTTGTGCCAACGACGCCAAAGATTGTCAGCGTCACGAGCAACTCAGCCAACGTCACGCCGCGTCGTGCGCGAAGCAGCTGTTTCATCGTTGAGTGTTTCATGGCGCTGCGATGGAGATAGAGCGAATCATCGCGACAGGCAGCACATTCGTGCTGCCACTCACGGTGACGGTGACCGTCGTGAGGTTCTTGCCCGACGTCGAATCGACCGCAATGACAGTCGAGGGAGTGAGGCCGTTCGAAGCAACGTTGTAGCGTGCGGCCGTGAGCTGACTCAAGGTTGAATACGTTGGCCAGATACGGGCCCGCGCAATTTGCTGGTCAAGCAGGGCCTGCGCGCGACTGCGCGTGCCGGACGACGTCACGTTGCGCGACGACTTGGTGGTGTTCATCGCCATTGTCAGCACGACACCTGACAGGATGGTAACTGCGATGAGCACTTCGATGAGCGAGAAGCCGCGACGCGTGTTCGGTACACGCATGCGGCCACGCCGGTGGGCTCCAAATTGATTTTGCATCATCCCCTCTTCCAGGTACTTCCGGTCCATTTGTACCAGACGGTTCGTCCGGTTGCGCGTGCGATCGCTACGGCGCGAACGTCCTTGTCAGGGCCACCAGACATTGCGGCTCTGGTGCTGAAGTACATCACTTCGGATCGATCAACTGCGCCACTTCGCTGCACGATGAAGTACGGACCGCGGGATGTCGTGCGCTGCACCGCTGCTACTTCGGTTGATCCACCCAATGCCGGCACGCCCGCCGGACGTCCAAGCACAACACGATCCGGCAACAGAAACGGGCGGGTTTTTTCGCCGGAGTCTTCGCTGCCGTTGTTGTTGACATCCCAAATTGTGCGCACCGAATGACCGGCCGTATCGAACTTGACCAGCACGTTATGGCCACGAGCGACAGCGTCACGCTGCGCAACCATCATGGACATACCCACCGTACGTGCTGCCGTATCGACGGTCGAATTGTCGATGCGAATACGCGGCAACACCATCAACGCCATGATGCCGACGATGGCGACGATCACCAGCAGCTCAATCAGCGTAAATGCTGCACGCGAATGAGATGGGGATTTTGACGGAGGGAACTTCACGAGGACGGTGCCTGAATTGGATAGATGGGAATCGAGCCATCGGATCACAATGCAGACGCCGCTTGCGTTGCAGCGTCACGAGCGGGCCGCCTCAGAAACAGGGCGGCCCGCTACATAACACACGGCCGGTCAGAATGTCGAAACCCCACGAAATCCGCAGCCAACCGGCTTCTGGTTTTCCTACGTTGCCGCCACCTCTGTACCAATCTCCCGACCAATACGCCGTACCGATTCCACCAGAAAATCGATGTCCTCAAACCGCGTGCGGTGATTCGTAATGGCAACACGAATG
>JBDTTO010000334.1:0-4659 GCA_039930585.1 Gemmatimonadaceae bacterium | reverse complement strand
GGGGCTTTTACTTTCAAATGCCACCCAAGCGCATTACGACAGGCACGTTTGCACTCGGCGGCGCCGGCGCCAATGCTTTCCACGGCACCGTCATCATAAACGGAGAGTCGTTCGACGCCGTGTCGGGTCAACTCAAAATTGACGTATCCGGCACCAGGGCCGTGATCGGATCATTCACCATGACGGCGCAGCGCGGTACGGAAACAGTACAGGCCACGGGCTCATTTTCCGCGGCGTGTACAACCCCGGTCGTAACGGCGTGCCAGCCAACTGAACCAGCCGAATCAGTAAAAGCTCGCAGTTGTGTCAACTTGAGTTGACAGTTCCTTGGCGTTATCGCAGCTTGACTATGTGAATCTGCTTTTGCTAATCCGAACGAACGATCGCGGCGTAGCCGTCGGATGACTTCGACGTCCCAAATCGCCGACGCGCGGCACTGTGAACGCATCGTGCGGGCGCACGCACGCACTTTTGCGCTCGCGAGCCGGCTTCTCCCAACGGAGAAGCGGCGAGCGGCTTTCGCGCTCTATGCGTTCTGCCGGGAAGCGGATGACCTGGTGGACAACGCCCCGGCCGATTCGCTGGCCGCGACATCACGCCACCTGGACGACTACCGAAGCCGCCTGGACCAGGCGTTGTCGGGTTCGGGCGATGGGCCAGTGTTTCGCGAAGTAGCCCGCGTCGTACGTGACTATTCGGTGCCCGGAATGCCGCTTCATGAGTTGCTGGACGGCGTGGCGCGCGACCTCAGCAACCCGCGGTATGAAACGTGGAGCGCACTCGAAAAATACTGCCAGGGCGTCGCCAGCTCGGTCGGTGAAATGTGTACGGCAGTATTTGGCGTGCCCGGCGGCGAAGAATTCCGGCGCCATGCTATCCGATACGCCCGAACACTTGGCGTTGCGATGCAACTCACGAACATCCTCCGGGATGTGGGCGAAGATGCAGCACGCGGACGTTGTTATTTGCCAGCTGAAGACTTGCAGCTCTTTGGACTTTCCGTGCACGACGTGTTGCACAACTCGGATTTGAGCCGAGATGATCGCTGGAGACATCTGATGGTGTTCGAGATCGCTCGCGCGCGATCGTTGTATCGCGTGGCGCGACCAGGCATTGCATTACTCGCGCGCGATGCGCAAAGCTGTGCGACGGCGTGTGCAACCGGATACGCCGAAATCCTCGGCGCAATCGAAGCTCAGAATTACGATACTATTTCCAGTCGCGCGCGTGTGGGTCGAATTGCACGTGTTGGAATACTCTGGGACGCGTGGAGATTCCGGCCTGAAGTTATGCCACTTCGTATTAACGAAGGCACTGGCTTGTTTTGGGAAGAACGTCCGTCTGGTCCGCCACTGGGGTACGTCAGTCAACCATGACCGTACACTCCGGGTTGGTGGGCAGCATAGGCACTGCGGCAAACGCGAATGACCGCAGCAAACGCGCACTTATGTTGCGCGTGGCCATGATTTCGCTTTTGCTGCACGCGATCCTCAGCGCGTTCTCCGCCTTTGCGTTCGCGACATTTCTTGCACCCCCATTTCCGGCGTGGTTGCAGACACCTGAAAATCAGCGTGTGCTGGTGTTTGGCATGCACTGGGGTGGACAGACCACCGTTGTCCTGGGCGCGATTGCCGGCCTCTCATTTCTGGCGTGGGCCATTGGTGTACAGCGCGCTGCGTTGGTGTTCGCTGTCAGTTTTGTCATTTCGTTAAGCAGCGAGTTAACGGGCACGAGCACTGGTTACCCGTTTGGTGTGTACGGCTACACACAACAGCTGGGTTATCTGATTGCTGGATTGGTACCGTTCAACATTCCGACGTCATGGTTTTACATGTTGATGGCATCGCTGGCGATTTGCGGACGTTTGCTGCCAGCGAAAGACGATAACAAAAACCGATGGTGGTGGGCGTTTGTTGCGGCGTTCGTATTGACGGCCTGGGACGTTTCCATGGATCCCGCGATGGTCAAAACAGCGCATTGGTTGTGGCACGTTCCTGATCTCACTGATCGCAGCGCACTC
Organism: Gemmatimonadaceae bacterium; assembly: GCA_039930585.1. Classification (GTDB taxonomy): domain Bacteria; phylum Gemmatimonadota; class Gemmatimonadetes; order Gemmatimonadales; family Gemmatimonadaceae; genus Gemmatimonas. The sequence goes on along the minus strand of JBDTTO010000334.1, from coordinate 2,639 downwards.
GTGCAATTCATTGGCACGCCATTTTTCTTTGGAATGCCGCTCACGAATTGGCTGGGCTGGTTGTTAACCGGCACCGTAGTCGCGCGTGCAATGTTGTTCATCGTGCCGCCAACTGCGTGGACTACGCAGGTGTCACCATCGCGTTTCCCGTTGTTGTTGTATGCGACCAATGGGTTGCTGCCAATTGCCATCTGCCTTCGACAAGACATGATGCTGGCCGGCGTGCTTGGCGCATTCGCAATGGGAATTCCACTGCTCGCCGCGTGGCGTGCGAAAGGTTTTGCGCGCGCCTGACACACTAACTGCAGATGAAAATTGTCGTTATTGGAAGCGGATTTGGTGGCCTCTCGGCGGCCATCCGACTGCAAGCGCAGGGACACGCGGTCACTCTGGTTGAAAAACTCGACAAGCCAGGTGGTCGCGCCTACGTATTTGAACAGGACGGCTTCAAGTTTGATGCGGGTCCAACAATCATCACGGCGCCGTGGCTCATTCGTGAGCTGTTCGAAGTCGCCGGCAAAAAGATGGAAGACCACGTCACACTCAAGCTGCTGGATCCGTTTTACAATATTCGGTTTGATGACGGTTCGGTTTTTCGCTACAACGCAAATCGTGAAGAGCTGATTGCGCAGGTGCGCTCGTTCAGCGACGGCAAAGATGTTGCGGGTTACGATCGATTCCTGAAGAGCACCGAAGAGATTTTCAAAGCGGGAATGGCGCTGCTTGATCGACCGTTCCCAACCGTGACATCGATGCTGAACGTGCTGCCCGATCTCGTCCGGCTTCGCGCTGATCGATCGGTGGCGTCATACGTGGATCGGTTCATCAGCGAAAAGCGATTGAAACAGGTGTTCTCGTTTCATCCGCTGTTGGTTGGCGGCAATCCATTTCGCGCGTCGGCGATTTACGCTTTGATTCACACGCTCGAACAACAGTGGGGCGTGTGGTTTGCCATGGGTGGAACAGGCGCGCTTGTACAGGCACTGGCCAATTTGTTTACCGGGATGGGCGGTGAGTTGCGGCTCAATTGTGAAGTCGGTGCTATTGATGTTGATCGCACAACGAAGCTTTCAACCGGCGTGCAACTCGTAAGCGGCGAAGCCGTTTCAGCCGACGCTGTTGTGTGCAACGGCGATGTCGCGATGGCCACGCAGAAATTGATTCCCGCGTGGGCACGTCCGCGAATGAGCGACAGGAAAATTGCGAACTTCCGTTATTCGATGTCGTTGTTTGTCATCTACTTCGGCACCAACAAGCAATATCCCGACACCGCCCATCACGAAATTCTGATGGGGCCGCGGTATCGCGAATTGCTCGAAGATATTTTCGAAGGGAAAATTCTCGCCGACGACTTCTCGTTGTACCTGCATCGACCCACCGCCACGGATCCGTCGCTCGCGCCGCCCGGACACGACTGCTGGTACGTATTGTCGCCCGTACCTCACCTCGGCGCTGAGATTGACTGGGAACTCGTGAGTCAGCGGTATCGCGATCGCATCATGCAGTTTCTGGAAGACAACTACTTACCCGGACTGCAGTCGCACATTGTGACTGAACGCCGGATTGATCCGCGCTATTTCGAAAACACGCTGAATAGTTATTTGGGAAGTGCGTTTGGACCGGAGCCGACTCTCATGCAATCGGCCTACTTGAGACCGCACAACCAAAGCCAGGATGTGAGCAATCTCTATTTTTGTGGCGCGGGGACACATCCGGGGGCCGGATTGCCCGGTGTGATAGCCTCGGGCAAGATTGTCGCGGATCTCATTGGCCAGCGAAATGGCTGAATAACGGAAAGTTGCCATCGGTGGAACAGTTCAAGAGCTGAATAGTGCTCCACGGCCGAATGAGGAATGGCCGAATGGAGGAATGGCTGGCGATGACTCCCAACGACCAACCCGCCCGGTTATCTTTACTGGTTCGCGCCCGTAGTTCGCCCGGCGTAGAACGCCCCGCGACACGTGCCAAACGTAGCGCGAACCGACTCCTTAGCACCGACAATGGACATCACGATTACACCCACCGAAACCACCGGGATCTCGCGCCGCATGCAGATCTCAATACCAGTGGCCACGGTTTCCGATTTTGAAGAACGCGCCGCCAAGAAATACGCAACGCAGGCGCGCCTCCCGGGCTTTCGTCCAGGCAAGGCCCCCGCAGGCATGGTTCGTAAACGTTTCGCCGAGGCCATTCGCCAGGAAGCGATCGAAGCGTTGCTGAACGAAGCGTATCGCGAAGCGGTTGACCGTGAAGGACTGAAGCTCGCGACGCAGCCGCACGTGCACGATCTCAAGGCCGAACCGGGACAACCCGTCGAGTTTGAATTACACTGCGAAGTGCGCCCGGAACTCAAGCTTGAAAAGACAGAGGGCTTTGCGCTTGAACGTCGCGAAGCGCCGGTGAACGACGAAACGATTGGCGAGCAGATTGAAAAGCTGCGTGAGCAGAAAGCCGATTGGACGCCAATCACAAACGAAAAAGCCGCTCCGGGCGACCAGGTTTCTGTCGCGCTTTCAACGGCTGACGAAAACGGCGAATTGCCCCCAGGTCGCGAATACAAGTTGGTGATGGGCGGCGGGCAGGCGATCGCGGGCATCGAAGAGTTGGTGATGGAAGCGATGCCGGGCGAGACAATCGAA
>JBDTTO010000333.1:0-4663 GCA_039930585.1 Gemmatimonadaceae bacterium | reverse complement strand
GTGACCTGCGATGCACTCGACCGCGCGTAGTGAACCACAATGGGCGGCGTAGTGATGGCGTCAACCGCGGCTTCGCGAGATGACATGCTTGCCGAGACAACTGTTGCCGAAATCTCCGTCGCATTCAATGCGGGCGATGCAAAACCCGACGACACATCACCAACATCCGCCGTTGCAAACGCGCGCAACAGAGACCCCTCGGCAACACGCACAATTATTGGCGGCACAATCAATTGCAGCACGACCAGCACAATCACACTCGTCATCGCCGCCGACCACACAAAGTGGCGCCACGCGGCAGACGATCGACGCAGCACCAGCGCCGCCACTGCGGCCGTCGCGAGGATGGTGCTGACTTTGAGTAAGAGTGCAAAAATGTCGGCGTTCATTGCTTGCTCCTCGCATCATCAATGAGTTTGGCCAGGCGATCCAATTCTTCGCGCGACAGCGCAGCATCCGCCGAACCCAGCATCGCGACTACAGCGGCTTCGGTTGAATTGCCGAAAAACGTCTGCACGAGATGGCTGACGGCCGATTTCTGAAGCTGATCCTGATCGGCGGTCGCGATGTACACGTATCGGGGGCCATGCCACTCGTGTCGCGCGTACCCCTTTTTCTCGAGCAGCCCAAGCATGCTGCGGACCGTGGAATAGCTGGGCGGATCGGTCAGATCCTCGTGCACTTCAGCCGCAGTCGCGCGCCCGCGTCTGGCCAACACGTCCATGATCTGTCGTTCGCGTCGGCCCAACTCGCCAAATGAGCTCTTGGACATCGAAAACTCCCGAAATTTGGATGCGAATGAGACAGCACTGTGCGCTCTCATTAGCATGGTGCGTGTATATACGCATCGAATGGGGAGATTGTCAAGAACTTTCGAAACGAGGTCAATTTCCGGACAGAAATCGGGAGGGAAACAGAAAAGGACCCCGTGTGGGGTCCCTTCTATATAGAGGCGGCCGATGGCTTTACTCGCCCGCGCCGCCTCCATCAGCAACGGCGAACGACGTTCCTACTCGTATCGCAGCGCCTGCATGGGATGGACCATCGACGCGCGACGCGCTGGCAGATATCCCGCCAGGAACCCGACAAAAATCAGCAGCATGGTCGACAGCACAAACACCATCGGGTCGTATCCCTTGAGGCCGTACAGCAACGAACGCGCGGCGTGACCGAGTCCGAACGCGGCAACAATTCCAACCACGCCGCCGACCACCATCATGCCGCCAACCTGACGCAACACCATCTGCTTCACGCGCGATGAATCCGCACCCAACGCCATGCGCACACCAATCTCACGTGTGCGTTGCGCCACAGTGTACGCGAGCACGCCATACAAACCAACACCGGCCAACAGCGTCGCCAACACTGCAAACGCTGCGGACAACATGCTGATCATGCGATCCATGAACACATTTTCGCTGATCTGTTGCGGCATGGTTTTGAGTTGACCAATTGGCAAGTTCGGATCCTGTCGCTTGAGCAGCGCGGGAATCTGCTTCATGATCTGTCCCATCGGCAGCGTTGTGCGAATGTAAAAATTCATGCTGCCCACGTTTTTGTCCTGCGCCCATGGCAGGAAGAACAGCGCCGGCACCGAATCTTTCACTGAGCTGTACTTCGAATCTTTTGCAAGACCAACAATGCGGATGTTGAGTGAATCCTTGCTGCCGTTGGAAATGAATTTGCCAACAATGTCATTGCCCAACTTGAACTTGCGCACGAACTCCTCGTTCACGATTGCAACGCGTTCAGCGCCCTGCACATCGCTCAGTGTGAATTCGCGTCCCGCTTTCAGCGGAATGCTGAGCGCCTTGAAGTATCCGGCACCCACTTCGTTGAAGCGGGAATTCATATCGGTATCCGGACCTTCTTCGATGCCCTGAATGTGAACGTTGTTGCCCCAGTTGCTGCCCGCGAGCAGCGGCACCATTGACGACGTTACGGCTGTCACACCGGGGATCGCACTCAATTCCTGCTCGAGACGATTAAACAAAATCGTTGAGCGCGCGTTGTCGTATCCGCTGAGCTCGGGCGAAATGTCGAACGTAAAGACGTTTTCAACTTTCACGCCCAAGTCGACATTGCTGACGTTGACCAGACTCTTGATGAAGAGTCCCGCGCAAATCAACAGCGCCATCGACAGCGCGATTTGCACAGTCACCAACGTTGAACGAAAACGTGCAGCGGTACGTGCGCCGGAAATCTGACCGGCGTTGGCGCGAATTGAAGTAACGAGATCGGGACGCGTGCTGTGCAGCGCCGGAAACATTCCGAATATCACACCAGTCGAAAGCGACACGGCCGCCGTAAACCAGACGACTGATGCCTGCAACTCAAAACGCAACGAGTTGCCAGCGTCGGGTGGCAGCAGCGCGGAAATTCCAGCCAGCGTCCACTTGGCCACAAGCAAACTTGCCACACCACCCAGCATCGCGAGAATGACGGATTCGGTCAGCAACTGACCGAGTAACTGACGACGGCTCGCACCCAACGCGAGACGCACAGACATTTCCATCGAGCGATTCGCACCGCGTGCCAGCAACAGATTTGCAATGTTCGCGCACGCAATCAGCAACACGATACCGGTAACACCCAACAACATGTACAACGGCGTCTGCGCTTCCTTGTGAATGGAACTCTGCCCCTGCTTGCCTGGCAGCACAGTGAGTTTCTTCTTGAGAAACTTCGCCATCGTTACATCGCTCATACCTTTCTGCAACGGTGCTTCAACACCTTTGATGATCGGCTGGTACAATCCGTTGAGACTGCTCGTGGCCTGCTCAATGGTCACACCGGGCTTCATACGCGCAAATGCATAGATCCAATAGCTCTGCCGATTCTCGAACCCACGAAATCCCGGTTCCAATTCGGCACGCATGCTGATGGGCGCATACAGCTTCGGAAGGGAGCCCAGCGTTGTGCCGTCGAAACCTTTCGGTGTTACGCCAATCACCGTCATGGACTTTCCGTTCACGACGATTTGTTCGTTCAGAATCTTCGGATCACCACCCAGGCGCGATTGCCACAGCGCGTAGCTCAGTACGACGACAAAATTGTTGCCGATCTTTTCGTCATCGGATTGCGTGAACAATCGGCCAAGTGCCGGTTTAACGCCGAGCAACGGGAAGTACGAGCCCGACACCAACATCGCGTCGCCACTTTCTGCCTGCTGCCGAATTGAGTAAGCCGCACCAAATCCGCGATGCGCGGCCACGCCGACAAATGACTTCTGATCTTTTTCTATGTCGCGAAACATCGGATAGCTGAACACGTCGTCGCAGCTTCCCGCCTGGCTACACGATTGCGATCCGGGCTTCGGACCTGGTGCGGCCAGGTTGACCAACTCGGTGGGTTCAACGACCGGCAGCGGTCGCAACAACATCTGATCGAACATGCTGTAGATCGCGGCATTCGCACCGATGCCAAGTCCCAGGGACAGGATGGCAATGATCGTGACGAATGGCGTTCGAAACAGTGTGCGGAAAGCCAGTTTGATTTGGCGCATGTATTGGGCAGGAACTGGAGGTGATGCAGGTCGTCGAGAGAGCGAAATGACGGATACTTCGGGCACAGCTGCGCGAGCGCAGACTTCAGTACTCAGACACCGGGTGCAGCGGGACGGTTTGCATGTTTTTCAATCACACGCGCGAGCAACGCGCATGATGAGGCTGTACGGGAAATTCCCGAAATTTGATTCTCGAACGCAATGACTTGTTTGACCCACGCGCGAAATGGCCACCTTACGCGTTTGCGAGCAAGGTGGCCGATGGATAGTGATGTGTTGAGAGCTGCGTGGGGCGGATTGAACGGCGACTGTGGCGCGCCGATTGATAAAGAGGAAAGCAGGTTAGAGCGTTCCGGGATTCGCGTGCCACACCGACCATGTGAGTGCGGTCGCAAAACTCACCCATGCGATGTACGGCAGCAGCAATGCGCCCGCGATTTTGTGTGTGCGCCAGAATGCGCCAATGCTTGCCGCAACGAGTAGCCAGAGCGCGATGATGTCAATAAATGCGGCGGCGCCAGAATGCCAATAAAAAAACAACCAGGTCCACAGCGCGTTCAGTGCAAGCTGTGCGCCGTACAGAATCATTTTCGGTTTCGCAAAATCCCAGCGTTCAACGCGCACAACAATCCATGCGCCGATAGCCATGAGCAAATACAACACGCTCCAAACTGGCCCGAAAACATTTGGCGGCGGTGCCCACGTTGGCCGGTTGAGCGCAAGATAAAAGTCAGGCGCATTGATTGATGCGATGCTTCCGACTGCGGCTGCAACAAACGTGACAAGGAGAATGACGCCCAGCGATCCCCACTTGAATGGGTGGGCGCGGCGTTGCGGCTCTATGAATGACGGCGTGGAATATGAATACATGAATAGTTGTCACAGGTGTTGTCAGAAAGGGCTGACAAATACCTTACCCTGCGAATTTGCGGTGGTTCGGAAATTCAAAACGCGCCAATGGTGCGGTATGTCACTATCCAAAAACTATCTAAACCCAAATTACTGTAAGCATTGGAAATGCATTCGCGGTTCTCCGCGTCTCCGCGTCTCCGCGTCGAAAAACCCGTAACGCAGAGATCTCAAATGCAGCACAAGGTTTCACGCGGAGACGCGGAGACGCGGAGGAAGCGGAGACGCGGAGGAAGCGGAGACGCGAGA
>JBDTTO010000332.1:0-4672 GCA_039930585.1 Gemmatimonadaceae bacterium | reverse complement strand
GCCATACTGCGCAGTTCAGAATTTTCACCTTTTCGGTCCAATTCGCGCGCTAGCGCGCGAATTGCTGCAAAGTCTTCGTTCGCCAATTGCTGACTTCCAGTTGAAGTCGACTTGTGACTGACGTAGTTGAGGTCCGCGGTCACTTGTCCTGGTCGATTAGGGTTGTCGATGATAGTCGCGATGTAGGATGGGTTGAGATACGCCCCCAGCGATGCCAGTGCGGCGACCCGATCGAGCGTGGAACGCGATGTGTCGCGCGAAGTCCTGACGAGGACGCTGAACAACCGTCGGTCCGGAAGTGCGCCAGTCGCCGTGATCAAACTGCTCAGCACTGTCTTGTCTTGAGGTAGACTACTCCAAAATTCTGCTAGAACCGCAGGTCCAGTCTGATCACAGCGTCGGAGCACTGCAATGTTGCTGGCGTCAGTTTTTGTCCGCACGCGGTTCACTGCTGCCGAGCACTCTGCGCGCAACGCTTCGCTCGTCGCTTCGTGGAGTTGTTGACTACGCAGGTTGCCAGCAAGGACGCAAAACAACACCAAACCAGAAATTACGGGCGCTCTCATCGGGTTGAACCGCGCTGCACCGCTACTGGGACCGCGACACATCCACGCGATGTCCATTCAGCACCATGTACAACGCGGGCATATCCACACCATCAACGCGCGTCGCATACCACGGCCCGTCATACCATTGCCCAGTGGGCGCACCTGGCGAATCGCAGCCAACCGCTGCCAGTACCGTGATCAATCCGATTCGCGCGCAACCTGAAATCATGGCTTCTCCGCCAGAAGATGTAATCACCAACCTACGCCGACACTCAGCCGGCGCAATCCTCTGCGGTGTTCAGCGCCGATCTTCTACATCGTCATTCGCCGACACTCCTCGGCACACTTCCGGCACGCCTCGGCACACCGCCGGCAATGATCATGATGCTGTGCATGTTTCTCGCACTCCTGCGCACACGCATCACAAGCGTCGGCGCACGCTTCGCACAATGTTGCTACGAGCGGCCCACCGCGCGCCATTACACGCAGCGCTGTCGCACATGCATCGGCGCAATCGCGATCCGTGCGAATACACGCGGACATATCCATGTCTTCGTCCAGACACGCGTCGCTGCACACTTCGCACGCAATCAGACATCCAACGCACGCCTCAATACATGCTTCGTAGGCGCGCTGCTTGTCGGTGAGGAAATTACCAATTTCGATGGTGGACATCTGACGCTCCGGAGAATGAGGGCAATGCTGCATTCTCGGTACGCATCAGATCCGCACAGGTTCCTGCGTCGTGCGACCGCTGTCACACGACTTCGACTCTATCCCTCCAGCATCGCGTAACAACGCTGCTGCTCAGTAGATGTCTTCCGATTCATACACGTCGCAAACCCCTGCAGCGCACTCCGCTTCTCGGCACTGAATGCACCGGGCATGATGAGCGAGCCGCCGATCATCCCACCATCCAGCGCCAGCGTGCAATAGTTCACGCGCCACTGGCTGCCATCGTGCAGTACGGCGGCATCGCAGCTCACGACGATATTCACAAAAGATGTGGGAGCCAAATCGGGTTCTGTAGCGCCTTCGCTACAGGCCGCGGTCAGGGCAGCGGTCGCGAGGAGGCCGATTCCCCGAGTGAAGCTGGCAAATTGCGAGACTGAGATGTGTTTCATGGCATACAGGAAGTGCAATCCCTGCGCCAGAGCTCGCTTATCGTGCCACTGCCCTGAATCGACGCAATCAGGCCATCAAGCCCCTATTTCAATCGCTCTGGCTGTTGCCTCACCGCCACCATTACAGAGCGCTGCCACACCACGTGTGAGCCTGCGTGACGACGCGCGTGCAGTTACGTCACAATGATCTCGTGATGGTTCCACCTTCACCAAACGCCGGCTTTAACATTCGAATCCTTTCCGGCAAAACTTTGAACGGCTGTACGTCATGTCCGACGACACGCTCGCGGTACTTGCTGGTGATATTGCATGGAGCAATTTCATCCGCGAATGCACTACTGCTGATCGCGTTGCGCGCGCGATTGAGAGCTTCGGCAGCGAATGCGTCATTTTTGTGTGCTCGCGGCGACGCTCGTAGCCTATCTCGCTCTGCTGGCGAGAGCCACGAACAACACAGCCATTCCCGATGAAAGTCTTCAGGCTACGGCGAACCACATGACTTTTGTCACAAAATGACGATCTTACAGAGTGCGCGCGGCATGATTAGTTTCTTCTGCGTCCACCGTCGCTATTCCACTTGAATGAGCCCATGCTGCAAACCATTGCCGAACAGGAAGCACAAGCCGAGTTTCTGGCTGCTCGTGGTCGATATCAGGCTGCAAAAGCTGAATTCATCGAACACCGATTAACCGCCTGGCAACTGCAGATTGCACGCGACCAGTACTTCGCGGCAATCACCGCCTTTGCGCTCGCGTGCAACGCGTTACCCAAGTGGGAATTTGAGATTTGAACGTGTAGCTCTCAATTGAAACGATTGTCAATCTGTGATTCTTCACACCGGCCCGCTGAATTGCGAAGACTTACCAGGCCGTTTGCACGTTAAGTAACAACATATGAACCGTAGGCAGCAACGACTGTGTGTATTGCCGACGTGTCACATTGAGCTGAATTTTTGCATTGCTTCCGGCCAACATAGACGTTGCGCCCACCAGAAATTCCTGAGCCCGCGCACTGGCCGCGGTTGACTCAAGCCGAGTGTTTGGATCCCAGCTGTCAAAGCGCGCGACGGCCTCGTACTTCTCGTGCACCTTGAATCCGCCAAACACATAGTAGCCAGTACGCTGCAAGCCGCCATCGATGGCACGCACGTACTCCGAACGCACGGTCAGTTTTTTGTCGGTGTACTGAATGTCGCCTGCCGCGCGATCGCGCCGGGCGCGATCGGCTGCCGGTTTGCCTCCCATCACACCGGATATGCCGAGCTGCAGCTTGTTGCGCAGCTGACGAACTGCCACGCGTCCGACAAGCGCCTTCTGATCATTCTGATCAACGCCATTTTGTGTATCGCCGCTGCCGTTGAATACTCCAACCGAATAGTCGACTGACTTGAGCGGCGACTGCGTAATCATTGCGCCAAGATCACGCACATTGGCCACTGCACCGCGCGAACGATCGGAGATGAACATTGGCTGTTCAACAGTCGACACCTTTGCAGTTGGACTCGTACCTTCGTTCGTAAATGGAATCTTGAACTGACCGATGTTGAACTTGAATCCGGATTTTCCGGGCGTCAAGCTCACAAATGCGTCCTGCAACATTCGGCTGCTCTGTGATACCGTCTGATCGGCTAACACTTTCTTGCCGTCAACCACCACGTACGTGCTGTTTACCGACAGCGCTTTTGCTCCATCGATCATCACCGTCCACGAAACATTTGTGTTGATTTTTCCGGCAAGTTTGAGCTCAGCGCGACGCAGCCGAAACGAGTTATCCGAAGCGCCACTGCCATCGGTATACCAGGCCTGCAGCAATCCACCAAGCGTCATGCTGCCAAAGTTGATATCCACCGCTGGCGCTGCCGGTACTTTTTTTTCTGCAGGTTTTGCTGACACTGAATCGGAACTGACCTTGCGCACCGAATCCACCGATACCGAAGCGTTCGTCGTGCGCTGAACCGAATCGATTTGCGGCGCAGGAGCGACACGAGCGATTGCAACCTGTTCAGCGACCGGCGGATTCGTTTGCGCATTGGCCATCAGCGAGAGCAATGGAAACGTCAGCAGCGTCGCCGCCGATGTCACACCACGTCGTGTGCACATCGATACGTTTCTATTGTTCAAGCCTGTCGGAGTTGCGGACTTCATGCGCGCCCGCCGCTCAACTGAGCAGTCGCCGTTTTTTGTCCACGTGCCTGCTTTGTCGAACCGCGCGATAACTCTACGCCATTGCTCGTTCCGTTCGCAGCGCGCACCGAATCGCTGTCAAACTGAAACTTCGTGACGATCGACTGCAGATCCGACGCCATGCGCGCCAACTCGGCAGACGCCGCCTGTGTATCAACGGCGCCCTGACTGGTGCTTGATGCCGCCTCTGCTACAACCATGATGTTGCGTGCGATTTCGCTGCTGCCCTTTGATGCTTCTTCGACGTTCCGCGCCATTTCGTTCGTGGTGGCCGTTTGTTCTTCGACCGCGCTTGCGATGGTGTTCTGCGCGTCGTTGATCCTGCCGATAATCGGGCCCATTCGGCTGATCGCGCTTACTGCGTGCTGCGTGTCCGTCTGAATTGCTGCGATGCGTGAGCTGATGTCTTCGGTCGCCTTGGCAGTTTCCTTGGCCAATTCCTTGACTTCGTTGGCGACGACGGCGAAACCCTTGCCCGCTTCACCAGCACGCGCTGCTTCAATTGTTGCGTTCAACGCCAACAAATTCGTCTGCTCGGCTATGGAGGTAATCAGTTTGATCACGCTGCCAATTTCGCTGCTGGATTGGCCGAGTCGCGTGACGCTGGCGTTCGTTTCGTCGGCCACGGACACGGCGGAAAATGCAACCCGTGCGGCTTCGGCTGCGTTCTTGGCAATTTCCTGAATTGATGCGGACATCTCTTCGGTGCCACTCGCAACGACCTGTACGTTCTTGCTCACCTGTTCGGCGGCAGCACTTACCATCGTCGCCTGTGCTGATGTTTCGCCAGCATTTACTTCCATCGTTGTGCTTACGG
>JBDTTO010000331.1:0-4681 GCA_039930585.1 Gemmatimonadaceae bacterium | reverse complement strand
CCCGGCCGATGTGCGTGCGCTGGCGACGAAATTTCTGTCAGAAGCGAGCAGCACGCACACACTGGACGCAGCGGCCGAGTCGTTGATGCTGGCGTACGCGTGGCCCGGCAACGTGCGCGAGTTGCGCAACACCATGCAGCGCGCGGCAACGTTTGCGCGGAGCGAAGTTATTACGGTCGCCGATTTGCCGCCGCGACTACGCGCGGCCAATCAGGCAGCGGCGTTGGTGGCGAAAGCGTCAACCGAACAATTGCCATTGCATGCCGTTGAGCGCGCCTATGTGCTGGAAGTGTTGCGGCAAACGGCGGGCAACAAATCACGCGCGTCCGAAATTCTTGGACTCGATCGGAAAACGTTATATCGCAAGCTGGCGGAGTATGCGTCGGAGCGCGAAGTGGAAGATGCTTTGGAAGACAATGCGGCCGATGCGGGCGCCAGGCAGGATGAACCCGTAATCGCGCACGGATCATGAGAGGAAAGCGGTCGTTAATTGGAGCGGGGATTGTCACGGGCGTCGTGTTGGCGTTTGCCGCCGGTGCATGGTGGGGCGATCGCTTTGCGCGGCGATATGACCAGTGGGGGCCGGAACGACTGATTTCGACCGCCATCGATTCAGTGCGTGCAAACGCATTGGACGCGTTGCCGTCGGATGAGCTGTTGCGACGCGCGGTTTCGGGGATGTTGCGCGAACTGCGTGATCCGTACGCCGCATTGCTGCGCCCCGATGGTGCGCGCGAGTTTCGCGGTCTGTTGCAGGGAGATGGCCAGGGACTTGGCCTCATCATGCATCGCAATGGCAAGCAGATGCACATTGCCCGCGTGTTTGCAGGATCACCCGCCGCCGCCGCCGGCGTGCGCGCAGGCGACCGTGTGATCAGCGTGAACGGATTGCTGGTCAGCAACCACGACGATTCGCGCAATGCACCGTTGTCGGATGAAGCCGCCGCGAAGGCTGCCGTACAGCCGGATATCAGCACACTGGTCCTGTATCGTCCACTGGTCGGCGACACACTGCGCGTTACGTTGCCGTCGGGTAGCTGGCACGCGCCTGCCGCGACGGATGCAGTGATGCTGTCGCGCACGACTGGTTACGTAGCGCTCACGACTATTTCGGCCAAGTCCAGTGAAGAGTTGGATGAAGCCATCGAACGTCTGGTGGATCAGGGCGCAAAACATGTGGTGCTCGACCTGCGCGGCAACGGCGGCGGATTACTTGAAGAAGGTTTTCGCGTCGCGTCGCTTTTTCTGCCGCGTGGAGCACTCGTTGTTTCCGTAACGGGAAAAGCAGGTACGCCGCCATTGGAACGGCGCGCATCGCGCAGTGGACACTGGGAGTCGTTACCGGTATCCGTACTTGTTGATGCACACACGGCCAGTGCCGCCGAAATTATTGCGGCTGCGTTGCGTGATCAGAACCGTGCGTTGCTGGTTGGTGAACCAACGTACGGAAAGGGTTTGGTGCAACGTGTTGTCGCGCTCACGCCCGAGCTTTCCATGCGGATGACCACGGCGCGTTGGATGACTCCGTCAGGACACGTGCTCGAGCGCCGACACGGCAACGGCATCGACGCCGTTGGCGGATTGATGCCCGACGTCTTCGTGCCCGACGCCGCCCGTCGTGAAGCGATGGCACCGCCGCCTGGTTTCAGTGATCTCGCCTCCGCGCGCATGTTGCGCCTGGCGGACACTGCGGCCGCACGCGCACTGCGCGAAGGGTGGTCTACTGCAACGCTGCCGTTACTGGAAACTCGGTTGCACGACGCCATCAACACGTATCTTGCGCCCAGTCCGGGCAATCCGAGCGGACGTGCGGTGCTGGTGGGCGAAGCGACGCGACTTGCGACCGTGCGCGTGCTTGAAGTAACCGGAAATTCTGACGCCGTCATTCGCTATAACGCGAGCACCGATCATGCACTGCGCGCGGCATTGGATGTGCTGACGCCTGGCGACCAGCCGCTGCATATTGAGTTGCCGCCACCACCCCGCGTCGCCGGAAAAACAGATCGGTCAAAGATCGCGACGGTAGTTGCGCCGGCGGACAGCGGACAAAAGTGACGATACATTTTTTTCGCAAGGCAATTACGCGCGCCGGACTTTCAGTTGTCGGTGCGTTGATGGTGTGCGTTTTTCAGGCTACCGCCGTTTTCGCGCAGAACTCTCCCGAACTCTCGTCGCTGGATATGTGGATTGTGCAGCGATATCGCGGCGCGCAGTTGCTGCCTGACTCTGGTGCGCGCAGCACGGCAACACTTGTGCAAGCGGGCGCACCCAGAGTTGAGTCGACACGTACGACCGCACGTCGCGACATTGTGGTCGCGCTGCACTTTGGATCGGCAATGTGGCGCTCGACGTTGAACACTTCCGCGGCCGTGCAGCTGGCCGATCCCACTGGCGCCATTTCAGGAATCGCCGCGAAAATCACCGCGCGTCGTGCGTTTCGGACACCGCGCAAGGCGGGCGCTCGCGACACGGTCAAAGATGATTGGCGTATTGGTTGGGCGTATCTGGTTGCAATTCCAGCACGCGCTGCCAACGCATCCCCATCTGGATTTGCCGGCTGGGCAATTGCCGAAACGTCAGTGAAGAACGCGGCGAAGGCGACGGCGACGCCATTAACACCGCTGGCCAAGTTGCCACCGAATCGTTGATTCTGCTGTCACCTAAGTGTTCCGCGCGCCGATGCGCGACCGTGTGCGCGGCAATCATGGTGATTGTTGCGAGCGTCGCACTGTCGGCGCCGACGATCTGGGCGCAGAGTGCAAGTGCAAAGACACGTTCGGCGTCCCGCGATTCGGTTTGGAAGGACACCTTTGCGGATTCACTGATTGGTCGCGCCATTGCGTTGCGTCGCACACAGTTGGCCGATAGCACGTTGTTGAGTTACGCCGCAACGGCGCATGGATTTCTCGCATTTCTGGCGCAGTTGGGCGAAGGCTTCATCATTGCGCCGAAAGTGGTGCAGACCGAAGAGCTTGCGCTCACGCTGTCTTGGTGGCAACCCGGACGCAGCGCGCAGCAACTCATTGGCCGTCGCGATACAACGTTGCTCCCAGCCGAAGTTGGCTATTACCGCGATCGTTATGCGGTCGTACTCGACAATCTGCCGGACAAAATTCGCCTGGGCGACGGCCAGGACGTAGCGGACGTTCCGCATCCGCTCAGTATTGATGCCGCCACGCGTTATGAATACCGACGCGGCAAGGGATTCAAAATCGGTTTGCCCGGCCGACAAATTGATGTCGACGAAGTCGAGTTTCGTCCGCGCGATCAAACAAAACCGGCGGCCGTCGGTTCAGTATATCTCGATCACGAATCGGGCGCGGTGGTTCGTTTGTCGATGACGTTTACGCGTGCCGCAATTCTCGACAAACGCATTGAAACGCTTGTCGTCACGCTGGAAAACAGTCTCGTCCGCAATCGGTACTGGTTGCCGCGCCGACAGGAAATCGAAGTTTCCCGCACCAGCACATGGTTTGATTTCCCGATTCGCGGCATCGTGCGCGCGCACTGGGAAATTGGCGGCTACGATGTCAATGAAAAAATTCCCGCCGCGACACTCGCGTCGCCGCGATGGAGTTCGTTGTCGCGCGAGCAACTGAAAGCCTACAAATTCGAAGGTGCGGTTGCCGATGTGTTGCCGCCCGAAATGCGTCTGGCGGGCGACGATGATGTTGCGCAAGCACGCAAGATGGCCGAAGAAGTCGTGCGGGCATCTGCGTTGGCACAACATCGTTCGTCGTCTGTGTACACACGCGGGATCAGTGATTTTGCGCGTTTCAATCGCGCCGAGGGTTTCGCCGCGGGGATTGGATTCTCCCGGCATTGGGGCAACGCGTGGCAGACAACAATTCGCGCACGCTACGGTTTTTCCGATCGCGAAGTGAAGGGTCGTTTCACGCTCGGCAAAGGACCTGCATTGGGTGGCCCGCCGCTGCTCGCGGCCTTTGTCGAACGCGACTATCGCGATGTCGCAACGCCCGAGCGCAGCGGCGTTGCCAATTCATTGGGCGCGTTGTTTGGCAGCGACTACACAACGCAAGTGGACATGATGGCTGCCGGCGTGCAGTACCGACCATCAGCACTCAGTCGTTTCACGTTTCGCCTGGCCGCAGAAAATGACGAGCCATTGCAGGTTCGCACAAAACCTGCAGTGAATACGTTCTTGCCAACGCTACCGGCCTGGAACCTGCAAGGTGTACGCGCCGAATTGCGCGCGGGTGGTTCTTCGTTTGCGCCCTCTAATCCGCGCACGCGTCGCTTGTGGTCATTCACTTTATCGGCCGGTGCATATCGCGGTGATTCAACGCCGGCACTCGCGGCAAATTGGAGCACGTCGCCAATCGTCGCGCGTGCGGTTGGCGAGGTTACGTTCGAGCGCGGATTCTCCCGCGAACGTGCACTTGTGTTACGCACCATTGCCGGAGCAAGCGGCGGAAAGGATGTGCCGCCGCAATGGTTGGTATTCGCCGGCGGCCCACTGAGTGCACCGGGATATGTGTGGTCGAGTTTATCGGGAAAGGCGCTTCTTTCACAACGCATTGAACTTCGGCAGCCAATTCCCGCTCCGACAATCCCGTTGGGAAAGTTGGGTCGTGCGCCCGGACGTATCGTGCTCGCGCCGTACGTGCAGGCCGCGGCAATTGCCGGCGTGGACACAACATTCTCGCTCAACAAAAACGGC
>JBDTTO010000330.1:0-4699 GCA_039930585.1 Gemmatimonadaceae bacterium | reverse complement strand
ACGAGTCGCTGGCGCAGGTAGGCCTCGACAACAGCGCGTCGTCAGTGCGCGCGGCGATCTTTACATGATCGACAAGGCAGGCAAGGCACGTCAACTGACTTCAACGACGGCCGCCGAAACGAATCCGTATTTCAGCGCAGACGAAAAGTTTGTGCTGTTCTCGAGCGCCGGAAATGCATTTGCGCTCGATCTCTCGTCGGGATTCATCAAACAGCTCACCGATTTGCGCACGGGTTCCGCGCCAACGGAAACTGTTGCACGTGCAACCGGTCAGATGGGCGCGCTCGAGCGTGATCAGTTGGAGTTGCTGCAGGTCATTCGCGATCGCGCATTTGCAGACTCATTGCAACGCGCGGCGCGCGCATTGGCTACGGCATCAGCCACGTTCAAGCCAATCTATCCGGGCAACGATCGCGTGACGTCAATGAACGTTTCGCCCAACATGAAAACCGCAATCATCATCTCGGCCGGCGGTGGAGCTGGTGGCGGCGGCGGTGGAGCCGGTGGCGGTGGCGGTGGTGGCGGGCGCGGCGGCGCAGGAGCGCCAGTTCAAGCGCCACCTCAGGCCGGAGCAGCCGCAGCCAATCGCAATACGATTGTACCGGCGTATGTCACGGCGAGTGGATTCACAGAAGAAATTCCAGGCCGCACAAAAGTTGGTGGCGAAACAGGTTCGCGTTTTCGCATCGGCCAGGTCAATCTCGCGACCGGCAACATCAAGTGGATGAGCGCCACGGGCGGCGATGCGGACAAAACGCTGAACAACGCGCGCTTCGTTGGATGGAGCAAGGATGGATCAACCGCATTGATCTCTTCAAGCACATCGGACTACAAGATGCGCTACCTGATGACGGTCTCGGGTGATGACGCACAGCAAACGAAAACAATCGACACGTTGCGCGATAGCGCGTGGGTCGCTGGCCCGTGCGGCGGATGCGGCGGATTTCTGCCAGACGGTCGTATCTGGTTTGTGTCAGAGTCCAGCGGCTACGCGCAGATGTATGCGGTGAAAGCAGACGGCACGGGACGCGTCGCACTCACTGAAGGCAAATGGGAAATTGAACGTGCCGAGCTCACGCCGGACGGTTCGTCATTCTGGTTGACGACCAGCGAAGAATCCCCATTCGTGCGCAAGTTGTACAAGATGTCGTCCAACGGCGGTGCCCGCACCGAAATCACGAAGGAGCACGGCGGACACACGGTTGAAATCAGCCCCGACGGTTCAAAGCTGGCCGACGTGTTTTCCGAAGCCAACGTTCCGCCCGAACTGTTTGTCGCGAACGCGAACGGCGCCGGACGCGCAAAACTCACCGTCAGCACCACACCGGAATTCCGTTCGTACAAGTGGCTCAAGCCGAACATCGTTCGCATTCCAGCCAGTGATGGCATCGGTGTGCCAGCGCGCGTGTATCGCCCGCAGGATGTTGGCGCGAAACCAAACGGCGCAGCAGTGATGTTCGTACACGGCGCCGGATATCTGCACAACGTGCATGATTTCTGGAGCACCTATCCGCGCGAATACATGTTCAATCACATTCTGGCCACCAAAGGCTACACAGTGATTGACGTCGACTATCGTGGATCCGCCGGATACGGTCGCGATTGGCGCACAGCGATTTATCGATTCATGGGCGGACGTGATCTGCAGGATCATGTCGATGCTTCAAAATGGCTGACCAAGACGTATGGTATTCCTCCGGAACGCATCGGCCTCTACGGCGGGAGCTACGGCGGCTTCATGACACTGATGGCGTTGTTCACGGCGCCAAAATATTTCGGCGCGGGTGCCGCGATTCGTTCAGTGACTGATTGGGCGCACTACAATCAGGGCTACACTGCGCAGATCCTAAACCAGCCGCAGGACGACACGCTCGCGTACCATCGTTCGTCGCCAATCTTTCACGCGCAAGGTCTCGAAGACCCGCTGCTGATGTTGCACGGCATGGTGGACACGAACGTGAATTTTCAGGACATCGTGCGCCTCACGCAGCGTCTCATCGAATTGGGCAAACCAAACTGGGATCTCGCGATTTATCCAGTTGAAGACCACGGTTTCACGCGTCCAACGTCGTGGACCGACGAATACTCGCGCATCATGAAGCTGTGGGAGACAACGATTGGCCCAAACGGCAGCAAGGCCAAAAAGTAAAACCAATCAGCAACAACATTCGCACTACTGGAAAGCCTGAGACAATTGTCTCAGGCTTTCTTTTCTTATTTCTTGCTCTCGTCAAGCAATCGGCGCACCGCACCCAGCAACGCAACGGTCGAAAACGGTTTCTCAACAAAAATTGTTCCCGGCGTTTGCAAGATGTCCTGCGGAATTCCCGATTCACTGTATCCGGAAACCAGTAACACGGGCAACGTCGGTCGACGACTTCGCAGTGTGCGCGCAAGTTCGGGTCCGCCCATGTGCGGCATCACAACATCCGTAACAAGCAGCGACACTGCGTCAAGTTTGCTGCCGTGCATTTGACGCAACGCGTCTGCGCCATCAACCGCTTCGCACACCGTATAGCCATTGTTGCGCAGCAAACGTGCACTCACGGCCCGCACCGCCGCCTCGTCTTCCACGAGCAGCAGCATTTCGTTACCCGTGGCCGGCCGCACCGGTGTTGGTGACGACGGGCGCACGTAATCCACTTCCGCAACAGAAGGCGGCAACAAAATTCGAACGGTGGTTCCAACACCAACCGTGCTGTCGATGCGCACGTGCCCCGAGTGCTGCTGCACCGTGCCATAAACGACGGCCAAGCCGAGTCCTGTTCCTTCGCCAACACCTTTCGTGGTGTAAAATGGCTCAAACGCGCGACGAACAATTTCCGGTGACATGCCGGCGCCTGTATCGGAAACGGTGAGTGACACCCACTCGCCCACGCTCACGCCATCGATAGCATCACGATCTCCGGCCATTACTCGCACATTGCGCGCCTGGATTGTGAGCTTGCCACCCGACGGCATCGCATCACGCGCATTGACCGCGAGATTGAGGATCAGCTGCTCAAACTGAGTGGGATCAATACGCGTTGGACGCAACGTGGGATCACAATCAACCGTCAGCGCGAGGTGCTCGCCGATGATGCGCTGCAACAGCGATGAAATGTCCGCCAGCAATACGTTCAGCGACAGCACGTGTACGTCCATGGTATTGCGTTTTGCAAACGCCAACAGCTGTCGCGTCAGTTGACCTGATCGGCGCGCCGCGTCCAACACATGTCGCAAGTCGCTCCGCGCGGGATGATCAGCGGGTAGCTGTTCGCGCGCAAGTTCCGCGTTGCCGATGATTGCCGTGAGCAAATTGTTGAAGTCGTGCGCCACACCACCCGCTAACTGTCCAACGCTTTCCATCTTTTGCGCCTGCGCCAATCGCTCCTGTCGCTCTTCCAACTGCTCGGCCATCTGATCAAAAGCATTTGCCATTTGCCCGAGTTCGCCAGCGTTGGCCGCAATACCGGTTCGCACTTTAAGATCGCCCCGCCCCAATCGTTCGGTCGCCGACAACAATGTTTTCAGATCGCGAAAAACAACGCGTTCGGCCGCATACAACGCGCACACGAATGTCAGCACCACCCAACCTGTCAGCAGTGCCAGCGACTGCAGCAATTCGGAGTTGGCTGCAGCCGTAATTGATGCCGAGGGAAATCCCAGGGTGAGAAAAACGGGCTGACCATCCGGCGACGGCAGTTCGCGATTCACGTACAAACGCGGCACGGCATCCGTGCTGGTACGCGACTGGATACCGTCGTACGGATACTCGACGTGAGTGCTCTCGCCGACCTTGATAAGTGGCAGCGTTGTCCCGACCAGTTTGTTGGGATCGGGATAGCGTGCGAACACAAATCCGTTTTTGTCGGTCAGCGTCACCAACGCGTTCGAATCGCGTCCAATATCTTCGGCAAGATTCGCCAGCCACCGCATACGTCTGCGTATCGCCAATACGCCGCGAAACGTGCCTGTGGTGTCCACCAACCGCACATAGGCCGTCGCCAGCGGCTGGCGAAATCCTTCTTTGCCGCTGCTCACCTTATATGGACCAACAATTCCGCTGTCGCTTTTGGCGATCTGGTCCAGGTGCTGCACCACAAACGTGTCCACGGCATCGGCTTCATTCGTGTTCGACACACAGTCAACACGACCGTCCTTTGCAACGCGACTCATGGCCCAACCTTCGTCAATGATGTTGCGGAGCATCAACATCAAGCGTTCGCAACCCGGCGTATCGTTCGTCGCCATTCCTACCTGACTGATGGCAATCAGATAGCGACGGCTGTCAGTGACTAATTCGCGATGCGCCAGCTGCGCCAGTTCGACACGAAGTTTTGCCTCACTGCTGGCCCGCAGAAGGTTGGCTTCCCGTTCCTTGAGCGGTGCGCGTACCGTGAGCGCGGCAATGGGCACGAAGGCCACGAGGAACAACAACAGGAGCCGCATTCGCAGAGTATTCACGCGATCAACCTACGCCTCCGGCCAGTTCCGGTCGAGGCCTTGGCATGGTGGCAGGTGCTTGCGCCAACACTTCGCTTGTGACATTTACCCACTATGCGACAACGTGCATTTGGTGACGCCACAAGCAGCCTCGATGGCCTTAACGACTTGTTAACGGCAACCGACGCTCGCATCAAAGCACTGGATAACGAAACGCTGACCGAGCAGGTGCAACTCGCGCAAATTCCATCGCCAACTGGTGGCGAACTGGAGC
>JBDTTO010000329.1:0-4699 GCA_039930585.1 Gemmatimonadaceae bacterium | reverse complement strand
GCGCCGGTGTTGTCGATCGACCGTTTGCCGCAGACGACTACGACAGCTACGCGAAGCTCGCGGCCAACGAAAATCCATACGGCCCGCCCGAGTCCGTCATGGCCGCCATGACGAACGCCATCAAATATTCAAATCGCTACGGATATCCGGACGGCAACATCGTCGCGGAAATTGCAAAACATCACGGCGTGTCGCCCGACAACATCATGATTGGTGCGGGCTCCGGCGAAATTCTGAGCGTTGCCGCACTCGCGTTGCTCGAAGGGAACAAGAAAGTTGTTGGCGTCGATCCAACATTCATGACGGTGTATCAGTTCGCGGCTGGCGTGAAAGCCGATTCATTCCGCTTGCCGTTGCTGGCGGACTATCGTCAGGACATTCCGCTGATGATCAGCACGACGCGCCACAATTGGCGTGACGTTGGCATGGTGTACCTCTGCAATCCAAATAATCCAACGGGGCGCATTGTAACAGCCGCCGAAGTGAAAAAACTGTTGGACGGAATTCCGGAAGACGTGCCTGTGCTCATCGACGAAGCGTATCACCACTTCGTGAGTGATCCGGCATACGCCACGTCCATTCCGTACGTCAAGGAAGGACGCCAGGTCATTGTTGCACGCACGTTCTCAAAGATCGCAGCGCTTGCCGGAATGCGACTCGGCTACGCGGTTGCATCACCGGAAATGCTGGCGCGTCTGCGTCCACATTCGATTGCCAGTATCAACGCAATGGTGAAGTGGGGCGGCGTGGCTGCATTGAAAGACACGGAATCACAGGCGCGCGTGAAGAAAGTCACGGTCGAACTGCGCGACAAAACCACGCGCGAAATCGCCGGACTCGGCTACGATGTAATTCCGTCTGAAGCGAACTTCATCATGATCGGCATCAAGCGTCCGGTGCAGCCGGTGATCGATGAATTCAAGAAGAAGGGCGTGTTGGTGGGTCGTCCGTTTCCGCCAATGACGCAGCATCTGCGAGTGTCGATTGGAACACCTGCCGAGATGCAGCGGTTTACGACGGGATTCCGTGAGATCTTTGCGATGCCGGCGAAAGCAACGGGAAACGAGCGCTAGACTTTACGCGGTGGATCACTGGCGAAAGAGCGCGGCGTGTCCGAATGCTTCGCCAGTGTTTCCGTGTGGCCAGCTGTTGTGAACAAAGCTGATGCCAAGTTTACCGTCTGGCGTGCGCACTGTTTCATCCCATGTGACTTTGCCTGTAGCTGCATCGACCGTCGCCATCAACATGCGATTTTCGCCGCCGTTCTCTGCGCCCACAATCAGGCGATTGGAGCCCGGATCCTTTGCCATCCAGTGCGGATGAAAGTCTGCATCGGTTTGCAAGCGCGACACTTCGCGCGGATGTTCGGGATCCGCAATGTCGAGGGTGATGAGCATACCAAGTTTGCCGACAGGCATAATCCAGAAATGATCAACGATCACTGGGATGCCGCACGCGGCTTCATTGTCAGCAGGCACAGCCGCTGTCGGCACATCAATGGTGTACACATTGTGAATTTCCGGTTTGTCCGCGATTCCGGTAATGCGATAAAACCCGCAGCCATATGCGCTGAGAAACACTGAACCATCGGACATCGCGCGCGGCTCGAACGGCATGGAGTTCCCAAGCGCCAATACGCGACCATCGCTCAATTTTGCTGGCGGCAGCGGGAGTGTTTGCAGACGCGCGAGCTTGGACAGCGACCAGATCTGAACAGCATTGGCCCACTGATCTTCCATCATGCTGGCGCTGGTGATGACAAAGCGATCGGCAGCTGGAAGGAGAGCAAAGCCGTACGGTCGAAACGGTTTTTCGAGTGTGCTGTCGGCCGCACTCGCAAATCGTAGCAGTTTGCCATCGTGCGTGTACTCGGCAATACCACCGGCGGCTCCTGGCTTTATGGAATCACCCGGCACGGGACTCTGCCCGTCGCTGCGCAGAAATCCAACAAGCACGTTGTTGTTGGTCAGTCGCGCAAAATCATGCGGGAAACGCAGCGTTGGTGGCAGCGCAACCGTGCCGGCGATTTTCGGATGCTCCGCATCGGCAATATCAAAACGCAGAATTGCTTCGAGGTGATGCCCATTGCCAAACAACGTTTGGTCCAACGGCGGCAACGTGTATTCGAGGTGATGTGGCAACGAATTCTTCATGCCAACCGGCAGTGTGTTGAGCACCTGTCCGAAAGTCTTGCTGCCGGGTTTCACGTCGATGACTGCGAGGAAGTCGGAATCTTTTCCGTCTACGTCGCCCGCCCAGACGTACAGGTAGCGCGCGGCGCCTGCATTGGCGTTGTCTTTGTTCGCGCAACTCGAATTCGATAACATCGTCAACACCGCGGCAACGATGGGTCGACAAACGCTCAGGCAAAACCGTCCACGTGAAGCCATAAGTGAACCACGACGCGTTCAGGTTGAATTCGATCTTCTTCAAATAAAATATTCAACCAAAACCTGTCGGCGGCGAGATGCCTGCGCTCCTTTTGACAGTTCTTCGCGTCTGGTTTCCCGTTCACTTTTTTTGAGACCGTTCAGCTCCCCCGCAGCGCCATCATCGGATCAATTTTTGAAGCGCGACGCGCCGGGAAATAGCCGCTGGCCGTTGCGACAACTGTCAGCTCCACCAGCATGCCCGCAAACGTCAGGGGATCCGCTGCGGACTCGCCGTCGCACCCAGCGCCATTCGCACACCAATTTCCTGCGTGCGATGATTCACCGTGTACGAGATGACGCCGTAAATGCCAAGCAGTGCGAGCAGTAACGCAAATCCCGCAAAACCAGCCAGTAACACCGTCATGAAACGGCGTGGTGACACAGATGTGTCTACAACCTCCTGCAAGACCGTAACCTGATCCACCGGCAATCCCGGTATCAATGACAGCAATGAGGCGCGCAGACTCTTCGCAGCAACAGCGGGCGCTGTCCTTGAGCGATACACCAAATTCACGGACGAAAAATCACCGGACTGGCGGATAGGCAGATAAAACTCTGCGCCACCGCCTTTCTCCAGCGAGAGCAAGCGCACATCCGCCACGACTCCTACGACTGTCCGTTCGCGATCGGTGCGCACAATCTTCCCGATTGGATCGGCACCTTTAAACAGCGTGCGTGCCAACGTCTCGTTGATCAGAATGACGGGATCACTCTTGTCATTGTCGTGCTCCGTAAAATCACGACCAGCCTTGATGCGAATGTTCATCGCACCGACGTATCCGTCGCTCACAATGTGAACGAACGATGTGGGCCAGTCGCTCTGCGGATAACCACTCCCCTCTTTCGCAGCAACGCCCCACGTTCGGTTGCCGCCCAACGGGAGACCATCCGTGATGCCCGCCTGGATAATTCCCGGCACTTCGCGTGACAGCCGCAACACCTCGTCGACATACGCATCAAACTTCTGCTGCGACGATGTGTAATCGCGGCTCGGATCCACTCGTATTGCTGCCACGCTCTCGGCCGTGAATCCCATGTCAACGTCCATCACTTTCAGAAAACTGCGCGTGAGTAAACCTGCGCCAACGAGCAGCATACACGCCAACGCAATCTCCGACACAACCAGCGAGCTTCGCACAACGCGTCCGCGATTTCCACCGGTTGAACTTCGGCTGGATTCCTTGAGCGCCGAATGAACACCTGCTGACGGAATCTGCAGCGCCGGCATCAAGCCGAATGCGATGCCAGCCACAATTGCCAACAGCACTGCAAATCCGAACGCGACGCCATCAATGCGCACTTCACTGAGCAGCGGAAGGTTCATGCCATCAAGGCCCGCGATGATTCGTGTTCCTGCAACAGCCAGCAGCAGCCCTAATGTCGCGCCGCATGCCGACAGTACCAGACTCTCCGTCAACATCTGACGAACCAGCCGTTGCTTGCCTGCGCCCAGGGCTACACGAACGGCCATTTCTTTCTGGCGAGTGGTGGCGCGGGCCAACAGCAGATTCGAAAGGTTCGCGCACACAATCAGCATTACGACTGCCACCGAAAGTGCGAGCACAACCAGCGCCGATTGTACGCTTCCACTCACATGTTCACGCAACGAAACCACACTGGGCTTGAAGGTGTTTGTTTTCGGATTGGCGTCGTGCAATCGCATGGCAATGACCTTCGCTTCCGCAGCTGCTGCAGAAACGGCGACACCGGATTTCAGACGCCCCACAAGTGACATGGTGTTTCCCCAGCGGCTTGTTTCATCCGTCATTGGGAACGGCGTGTAAAAATCGACATGCGAACCCGGCACAAAGACCGCGCCAAAATCGAACGACTTTGGCAGAACTCCGACTACCGACGTTGCCACGTCGTTCATCACAAGTACTTTTCCAACAATGGATTTATCGCCGTGATAGCGACGTTGCCATAACGAATAGCTCAACATCACGGCCTTCGGTCCGTTCCACGCACTCTCCTGATCGCTGAAGCCGCGCCCGATCACTGGCTTCACGCCGAGCACATCAAAGAAATTTTGCGTGACCGGAAGTGCGGTTAAGCGGGTGGTTTCGCGATTCTCCAGCAGCTTGGTGTCATTTGCGCTCGAGAAAGCAAAATATCCGCCAATTCCCGTGAACGACTTATTCTCTGCCTGAAGCCCGCGCACCGTGTTCACTTGCGTCGTGCTGCCGGATAAGCCGTCGCTGTTCGTATTCGGAATCCACACCAGTCGTTCGGGATCGGCAAATGGCAGTGGTCGAATGAGCATCGCG
>JBDTTO010000328.1:0-4702 GCA_039930585.1 Gemmatimonadaceae bacterium | reverse complement strand
CGCCGCCCGTCGCTCCACCGGCTGGCGAAGGCGCCGCGCAACCCAATGCAACGGCTCGCCGAGCACCGCGTCCGTACGCGCAAGTCATTACGGCGCGTGCGATCACGGATCGCGGCGGAATCACGGTCCATCGCGTGGATGATCGGTATTACTTCGAAGTACCTGACTCATTGATGCGCCGCGATTTCCTCATGGTGACGCGCGTCGCGGGAGTGCCGGCAGGTTCGGGCGGATTTCAGAGCGCCGGAAGTTCGCTCAACGAAAGGCTCATTCGCTGGGAACGTGCCGGCGATCGGCTGCTGCTCAAGAGTATCAGCACCGAAGCTGTTGCCGACGACTCGTTGCCCATCGCATACAGCGTTGCACAAAACAACTATCCCGCGATAATCGGCGCATTTCCGATTGCCGCATTTACGCGTGACAGCGCGTCGTATGTGGTGGACGTGACTGATTTCTTCGCCACGGATAATCCGGCGACGTCAGGAATGGGTGCCGCGCAGCGTCGCACACTGGGAGTTCGCCGCTTCGATCCGGCGCGCAGTTACATCAGCAGCATGCGCGGATTTCCAATCAACATCGAAGTGCGTCAGGTGCAGACGTTTGACGCCGCGACCCCAGCGTTTGACGCAAGCGGCGCCAGCGTCACCATGGAAACCCGGCAGTCACTGATCATGTTGCCGAAGATTCCAATGCGTCCGCGCAATGCCGATGCACGGGTCGGATTTTTCTCGATCGATCGCGTGAACTACGGACTCGACGAACAGAAAGCCGCGAGCCAGGAGTTCATCACACGTTGGCGCCTCGAGCCGAAAGATCCCGCTGCATACGCCCGTGGAGAACTGGTTGAGCCCGTCAAGCCGATTGTGTACTACATCGATCCGGGCACACCGACGCGCTGGAAGCGTTACGTGAAAGAAGGCGTGGAAAACTGGCAGCACGTGTTTGAGAAAGCCGGTTTCAAAAACGCCATTCTTGCGAAGGACGCGCCAACAAAAGCGCAGGATCCGGACTTCGACATGGACGATGCGCGTTATTCAGTGGTGCGTTGGGCCGCGAGTCTCACGCGCAATGCAACGGGTCCGCACACGCATGACCCGCGCACCGGCGAAATCATCAACAGCGAAATCACCTGGTATCACAACCACATGCGCTCGTATCGCAATTGGTTGATCATGGAAACCGGCGCGTCAAATCCGGCGGCGCGCTCGCTGGATATACCGGAAGAGCTGATGGGCGAAACAATGCGGCAAGTCATCACGCACGAAATCGGCCACGCCCTCGGCCTGCAGCATAACATGATGGCCTCGGCGTCATTCCCCACTGATTCGTTGCGAAGCCCGTCGTTTACCAGCAAGTACGGCGTGAGCGCGACCATCATGGATTACGCACGTCAGAATTACATCGCGCAGCCAGGTGACGGCCTCAAGACGAAGGACTTCATCCGTCGCCTTGGACCCTTCGACGATTTCGCAATCAACTGGGGATATCGCGTTATCAACTCGCCGACAGCTGATGCCGAGAAGCCGACGTTGAATGATTGGCTGACGAAACAGACAACGCCGTATCCATACCGATTTGTATCGCAGCAGCTTGGCAGCGGCGACCCGCGCAATCAGACTGAAGATCTGGGCGATGATCCGGTGAAGTCGTCCACGTACGCGGTGATGAATTACAAGCGCATGATTCAGCAGTTGGTTAGCTGGACCACAAAACCCGGTGACAACTTCGACGACCTTACCGAGGTGTATGAGGAAGCCGTTGGTCGCTGGGCGGGCTACATGGGCCACGTGGCAACCGTGATTGGCGGCGTGAGTGTTGACCTCAAAACGGCCGATCAGAGCGGTGCCGTGTTTACGGTAATTCCGAAAGCCAAACAGAAAGCGGCGCTCGCTTTTCTTTCGGATAACATTCTGACTACGCCAACGTGGATCCAACCACGTGATATTATTTCGCGCATTGGACCGTCCGCTACACTCGCGGCCCGTCAGAGCGCCATCGTGTCTTCGCTGCTGAGCACCGCACGCTTGGCGCGCCTTTCGGAAGCAGAAAAGTTTGACGCAACCAACGCGTATCCACTGGCTGAATACATGGCCGACTTGAAACGCGATGTGTTTACGGGCGCGACGCTCGATGGCAATCGTCGCATGTTGCAGCGTGTGTACCTGCAGCGATTGGAAGCGCTGGTGTCACCGCCCACCGCACCTGCTGGTGCACCAGGTGGCGGGGGTGGCGGTGGTGGCGGCGGCGGAGCGCCGACGCGACCTGTACCGTTTGTGACACCGGGCAATCTGATGCAGAGCGATTTGCCGGCGCTTGCGCGCATGCAGTTGCGTGAGATTCAGCGTCAAGCTCGTGCATCAGCCACAAGTGCAACAACAGCAACACTCCGTGCGCACTGGGCGGACATTGCGGATCGCGTGACGCAGATTCTGGAACCGAAATAACGTCGCTTGCAAGGGTGCGGGTGCTTCGGCTCCCGCACCGTTCCTTTTCGCCACCGGATACGTTACGCACAATAGACGCGTAGGCGTTACCCAACCTCAACGGGAACATCGACAAAGTCGGCTTCAGCCATCACGCTGTCGCCGACTTTTTCTTTGGCGCGCTTTCGCTCCGCCGGACGCACTACGAAGAGGTAAGTTGACAGCGCGCCCACCGCGCACAATGACATCGTGCCCGTCATCGCAATCGCACTGTGTCCATCAAACAAGGTCGCCGCAATGGCACTGGTGGATGCTCCGACCACCATCTGCATTCCCGTCACGACGGCGCTGGTTACGCCCGCGATGTCGGGCAACGGTTCAAGCGCGCCCTGCACCGAGTTCGCGCGCACGACAGCGTGGCCAACGTGGCTGATGATGATCATCGAGATCAAAATGGTCGGTTGCAGCATGGTCGTGAATGACAGCGCAAACAACGTCAACGAAGTACTGGCAATCACAACGAGTCCAATTGCAATGAGCTTCTGATGCGAGAGGCCTCGACGGTTGAGTCGCGCATTCAACAACGAACCGGCAACGAGCCCAAGCGATGTTGCGGCAAACAGCACACCGTAAAACTGTGCGGAAATACCCATCAAACCGATCAACACCAGTGACGAACCGGACACGTAAGCGAACAGGCATCCGAAACACAGCGCGACTACAATCGCGTATCCCAGGCTGACGGGATTCCGAAACACACGCGCGTAGTTGTGTAGAACACTCTTTACGGTCAGGAATGCTTTCGAGCGTTGCGCATCTGCTTCACGCAGACGGAAGAACACGAGGAGAAACAGCACTACGCCTCCGCCGGCCAGTGCGCCATAAATCGCGCGCCAGCCACCCAGCGCCGCGATCCACACACCCAACGTTGGCGCGATGATTGGCGCAACACCGGCAGCAAGATTTACATACGATTGCCGCACGCGTGCCTCACGCCCGCCGAAATAGTCGCGCACCGTTGCGACCACGAGCACCTGCACCGTTCCCGCTCCGGCGCCCATGATGAAGCGCCACGCCAGCAACGCGCCCAGCGACGTTGCAAAAGCGCCCAGCGTTCCGAACAACGCAAAGGCGCCACAACCAAGCAACAGAAAACGGCGCCGTCCGTGTCGATCGGAAATCGGCGCCATGACCAGCGGCCCAACCGCAAACCCCGCCATGAAGATGCTCATCGTGAGCGCCGCAGTCGCGGGCTGCACGTGCAGCGACGCGGCGGTAGCGGCCAGGACCGGCAATCCCATGTCGGTTGCAAAGGATGCCAGCGTGACCAGCGAGCCGAGGAGCAGTGTACTCGGCGCGGATTTTGTTGTGGGTTCGCGCATGAAGCGCGAAGACTACTGATGTGCGATGATCAGTCCAAGGAATCGAGCAAAGAAACTGACAGTTTCAACTCATTTTTCGCTGCGGCATCCGCAACATATCGCAGCGAAGACTGTTGCCCAGTTTCAGACCGCGAACGTGTAAGGGAATCCGCCCTCAGTCGAAGCGCGGGTGACGCTCTTCCTTCGATTGGCCTGTCAGCACTGACATGATCGAACGTTGCCTCTCAAGTGATGTTCCGTTTCCTTTGGCAGGCGGGTCCCGCACAGCACTCTCCCTGGAGAACATCCGTTGCCGTTTCATGAAATCATTCGCGTAGCTTTGGCGTCGCTGCGCGTCAATGCAATGCGATCATTGTTGACCATGCTTGGCGTCGTAATCGGCGTTTCGGCCGTGATCACGATGATTGCGCTTGGGAACGGCGCGCAAAACGCCGTCAAGGATCGCATCGCGAAACTCGGCACGACGGTGCTGCAAATCAATCCGCAGCGCGTCAATCAGGGTGGTGTGAACACAACATCCGTCGCCAAGCTCACGATGAAAGATGTGGAGTCGATTCGTGATCACTCGCCGCACATCACGGGGGGTCAATCAGCAGCAGGATCGCACGCTGCAGGTGGTGTGGACGAACAAGAATGCGAGCGTACAGGTGACCGGCACTGCGGCAAACTTCCTGGAGGTGCGCGGCTTTCGATTGTCTCACGGTCGCATGTTCAGTGATGGCGAAGACATCGATCGTCAAAAAGTTGCAGTGCTGGGCGCAGAGGTGTTGCCGTTACTTGGTATTGTTGATCCCGCATCCATCATTGACGAAAAAATCAGGATTGGCGGTCGTCAGTTCACCGTGATCGGTGTGTTGGCGTCACGTGGCGTGAGCGGCGTGGGTGATTCGGATAATC
>JBDTTO010000327.1:0-4708 GCA_039930585.1 Gemmatimonadaceae bacterium | reverse complement strand
CGAAAGGCAAGATACGGAGTGACAATGAATGCAACGGCCAGTGACGCGAGCATCGCGACTGACGCGCCAACAGGAATGGGACGCATGTATGGCCCCATCATGCCACTCACAAAAGCCATCGGAAGAATGGCGGCAATTACGGCAAACGTAGCGAGAATCGTGGGATTCCCGACTTCATCAACGGCCTGGACGGCCGCGAGCTCCGGCGGGCGATCACCCATCGACATGTGTCGGTACATATTTTCGACAACAACAATTGCATCGTCCACCAAAATTCCGATGGAAAAAATGAGTGCAAACAGGGTGATGCGATTCAGTGTGTATCCAAGCGCGTAGTACGTGAACAGCGTAAGGGCGAGCGTTACCGGCACCGCAACGAGTACCACCAACGCTTCACGCCAGCCGAGAAAGAGCCAGATCAGCGCGGTAACACTGAGTGTGGCAATTGCCAGATGTAAAATCAGTTCGCGCGCCTTTTCTCCGGCAGTCTCGCCGTAGTCTCGCGTGACCTCCACCGTAACGTCGGATGTCAGCAGCTGCGTGCGCTGACGCTCCACTTCCTGCAATACGGCGGCAGTCACTTGCGTTGCGTTGGCGCCCTTTCGTTTCGCCACCGCAAGTGTAATTGCGGCCTCTGCGGGTGCCGTACCTTCGCGATGACTGACGTAACTGCTGGTCTCGTCAAACTCATCACGCACCACGGCCACGCCACCGAGATAAATCGCATGGCCTCCTGGTGCTGCAACCACAATACTCGCGACATCTTGCGCCGACTGCAGCGGGGCCGCGATGTCCAATCGAACCAGCGTGTCATGTTCGGCAATATTTCCGGCGACAACTTTGGTGTTCGCGCCTTTGAGCGCACGCACAATTTCTCCGGCGGTGACGCCACTCGCAGCAAGGCGCGCGGTATCAAGCTCAACACGAACTTGTCGAGCGGCCCCGCCAACAATGAAAGTCGCGGCGACATCGGGCACGCTGCGTACGACATCCTGGAGCTGCAGTGCAATCTGACGCAACGCGTTGGAACTCCGCGTCTTCGCGTGCAGCGTGAGGGTGAGCACCGGTACGTCATCGATGGAGTGAGCGCGAATGACCGGTGGCAATGCACCGATGGGCGCATCCGCCTGTGCTGCCGCGATTGCGGCCTGCACCCGCGTGATACTGCGTTCCTGGTCCTGCCCGACTTTGAACCGCACAGTTGCCATCGCGTATCCGTCGCCGGAAACGGTGTAGACGTGGTCAACATCAGGCAGCGCAATCATGCGAGCTTCCAGCGGCCGACCGACAAGGTTTTCCGCCTCCATCGGTGACGCGCCTGGCAGTGCCGCGATCACATCAATCATGGGAACCGAAATTTGCGGTTCCTCCTCACGCGGTGTTGCAGCAATTCCGAAGACACCAAGTGCAATCGATGCCACCATAATCAGCGGCGTGAGTTTCGAATGCAGGAATGCGCGCGCGACTCGCCCGGACACACCGAGTGATGTACTCATGGCCGACCTGCCGCCGCACCTGCGTTCTTGTTCGCACCAGCAACCACCACCACGTCACCAGACTGCAGTCCCGCCGTGACTTCCACCAAGGCACCGATCGTTGCACCAACACGAATCCAGCGTGTCTCGTCGCGCTCAGCACCACGTACAACAACGCCGGTCAAATCGCCTTCATACCGGATTGCCGCAGCGGGCACCAGCAAAACTGCGTGTGGCGTGGTCGCGAGATGCAAAACCGCCGCGCTTCCCACACGAACATCGCCGCTGGCATTCTGCGCCGTCGCATTGATTACGAACAAATCACCAACTCCCGAGGGCAACACGCCCTCGACTCGCACACGCACGAGCCGATTATCAACGCTGGCGTTCAACTCACTTCCCTTCCGCAGCAGTCGCACGTTTTCCGCAGGCGCGCTGGCAACCACACGAACCGCAGACACATCCTGCAACACAATGAGCGGCGCACCAGGAGTCGCGAACGTGCCCTCGTCGGCGAGTCGCTGCGTGACGACGCCGCGAAACGGTGCGCGTATGGTTGCGTAGCTGCGCGTAGCCGCAAGTTCCGCCGCAGCGGCGTTCGCCGCCCGGAGCGTGACCCCCGCGCGAATGACGGCCAGCTCCACCGCTTCAAGCTGAACGCGCGTGGCCGCGCTGTCGTCGTACAGTGCGCGGATCCGCTTCGCTTGTGCTGCTGCGTCCCGCTGAGTCGCCTCCGCTTCACTGACGGAGGCGGCGACCTGATCGGCGCGGGCCACGAGATCGCGGGCATCGAGCTGTAAAAGAATGTCGCCACTCTGAACCCGATCTCCCTCCCGCACGTTCACGCGCACCACGGTCGCCATCAACTTCGAGCTGAGGCTCGCCTGCTGAATTGGCTCAACCACACCAGAAACATCGACGGTGCCCGCGACCAAACTGTCGTGCACGACGTATTCGACGCCGGTTACTCGGACGTTCGTCGCACTCTGCACGGTGCGCGAATCACGCTCGGCGCAACCTGGCAAAAGCAGGGCCGCTGTAAACACCACAGCGCTCACTGCGCCTGTGCGTCGAGCAGATGCGAGACGATGGTTGTGCCGCATTGATTTCTCCAACAGTGTGATTGCCGGGACGACAAAGGTCGTTTGAGTGCGCGCGTCCACTGCTTTGCACATCACCGGGGTTCCTCGAGATCGGCCAATTGGCTGAGATCCGCACCGATGGCAAGTCGGAGTGAAGCCATAGCGTCGATGAGCGCGAAACGGGCCGCCGCGTTGCCGAGTTGGGCGTGTGTTGCTCTCGTCTGCGCGTCCAGCAGTTCTGAAATTGTGGCAAGCCCACCGGCGTACCGCAGTTCAAGGAGGCGGGCTGCTTCAACGCTGGCACGTTCTGCACGCAATGCCAGATCAAGCCGAGTGAGTTGCAACACGACCGCTCGGCGTGCTTTGTCTGCGTCGACGTCGCCCTGTGCAACCGATGCCTCAAGTGACGCACGTGCCGCCGCTTCGCGTGCCCGCGCGCTGCCTATTTGTGCGAGCGTTGCGCCGCCGTCGAATACACTCCACGATGCAACGACGCCGATGGTCCAACTGTTCTTCCCGCCAAACGGCACCGACGGGGAGTTCCAATCGTATCGGGCAAAACTGTTCACGCGTGGCATCAGGGCGCGCTCAAGTCGGTTGCGGTCCGCAACCGCTGCATCCAAACCCGCCATTGAGGCGCGAAGATCGCTGCGGATCCGTTCACCGCTGTCACCCGTACGCAGAAGCGTGTCCAGCGCAGCCAATTTCCGCAGCCGTTCGAGAGACGGAAGTACCGACGACGAGCTGATTCGTGTCTCGTCGTGGCGGCCGAGTGTGAAGGCCAGATCCTGCCGCGCGGCGATGAGTGCACTTCGCGCTGCATTCAGGTCCGAGGTCACGTTCGCGGCGTGCACGTCCGACAACAGCGCGTCTGCTTTTGTCACCAACCCCTGGCGCACCATCGATTCGGTTTGCCGGAGCGCCGCAAGGGCAGCTCGCTCCGCCGATTCAAGCGTTTGCACCGTTTCGGAGGCCAGAATCGCACCGAAGTACGTGCGGACAACGTTCAGTTGCACCGTGGCGGCAGTCCACTCGCTGAGGGCGGCGCGGCTTTCGCTGATGGCATTCGCTGCACGAATGCCCGAAGGGGCATCGGCGTTGAGGACCGGAATTTCCAGCACAATCCCGCTGCCGACATTTGTTGCGGCGGCCGGATCGTTGAGGCGCGCCGGAACGAACGCTTCCGGAGTGGCGCGTCCTTGCCGAAGCGTCGTCCCAAAAGCGGCGACTGGATCGGTTGTTCGCGTTAGTCCGCTCTCAACGCGCAGCGCGGGGAGCCGGCTTTTCCATGCGAGGCGGACATCGGAACGTGCACCATCGGCCGTGGCCCGCGCGACCCGGTTGGCAAAGGCGTGCTCGTTTGCCTCACCGAGCGCAGCACGTAAGCTGCCGATGTCTGCCGACGACGCGATTGCGGTCTGCGCGGGCAGCTGTGGGGCCGTGAAAGATGCGGCTCCGACGGCCAGCAACACGCGGAAGCAATTTCGTATAAGTGTATGTTCATATATTCGCATATGCGTATATAGTAACACATACGGCGTCGCGCGTCAACGCTGCTCCTTGTCAGGCAAGCGCCGACAGCGCAGTCAACATGGGAGTGAACGACCTCGCGTGTATGCGCCAGGCGCTAGATCACAGTGCCCCGGATGCATCGCCAGCCGGTATTACCGCTCCGGTGTCTCCCGTCCCCTCGATCCGCCGAATCACGCCGGATAGCAACCACGCAACCGCACCGGCCACGGCCAGAAGCAGTAACGCGCGCATCAGCCCCAGCAGAAACACGGCATCAAACGTGGGCCAGCTCACGCGATACTCGCTCAACACGCTGAGCCGGTCGGTCATCCAGTGCCAACCCGAGTGCGCCACCAGCGCGGATGCAACAACCACGACGGTGCGCTCACTCTGACTTCGGCGAATCACAAACCACAGCATCGGAACCGCCAGGGCCAATACAAAAAGTTGGCCAATTTCAACGCCAATATTGAACGCCGCCAGCGACGTGATGAGATGCGTTCCCGCAAATTGCAGCGACTCACGCAGTGCAAACGAAAATCCAAATCCGTGAATGAGGCCAAACCCAAAGGCCAACATCCAGCGTTTGTTCAGTCGGTCGGGCCGCGCAAGAATGTTCTCAAGCGCCATGTACACGAT
>JBDTTO010000326.1:0-4708 GCA_039930585.1 Gemmatimonadaceae bacterium | reverse complement strand
GCAGCGGCGCCTGGGACTACCTGCCGAAGCCGTTCTCGGCTTCGCATTTACAAGTGCTTGTTGGGCGCGCTGCCCATGCGGTCAACGCGGCCCGCGAGGCGCGGGACATCAAGCCACAGCTGCTAAGCCAACCTGGCGCGGGTGATCCCCTCGCGCTGTTGGGTACATCACCGGCCTTCCGAAAAGCCGTCGACCTGGCACAAAAAGTCGCGGGCACCGACGCATCGGTCATGATCAGCGGCGAGAGTGGTACCGGCAAGGAAATGATCGCGCAGTTCATTCACAAACACAGCCGTCGTGCAAATCGGAAGCTGGTCGCAATCAACTGCGCCGCGTTACCTGAGAATTTGCTCGAGTCGGAAATGTTCGGTTATCGGAAAGGCGCTTTTACCGGCGCCGATCGTGACAAACAGGGATTACTCGAGATCGCGAATGGCGGGACGATGTTTCTGGATGAGCTCACCGAGATGACGATGCCGCTGCAGGCAAAACTGCTGCGCGTGTTGCAAGACGGTGTTGTGCGTCGCCTCGGCAGCGAAGTGCAGGATGCACAAGTAGACGTGCGGTTCATCTCGGCCACCAATCGCGATCCGCAGGAAGCCGTAACCAACGGAATACTGCGTCAGGATTTGTTCTATCGTTTGCGTGTTGTGCCAATCAAGTTGCCGCCGCTTCGTAAACGTGTCGAAGACATTCCGTTGCTGGCGGAATTCTTCCTCGGTCGCTCGTGGGAACGTCATCGTGGCCACAGTGTTGCCGCACCAACGTTCAGCTCTGATACCGTGGAGTTTTTGCAGACGCGTCCGTGGCGCGGTAACGTGCGCGAATTGCAGAACGTCATTGAACATCTCGCGGTAATCACCGAACCGGGGCGCAGAATCACGCCCGATGATATTCCGGTGTACGACGAAGGCGCAGTGGCGGGTGTCGAGTCAGGGTTGCCAGCGGCAATCATGAACGAAGCGTTTCACACTGCGAAAGACAAACTGGTGGCGCACTTCGAGAAGGAATATCTCGGACGTCTTACCACGCGCGCTGGTGGCAACATGTCAAAGGCCGCGCGTCTCGCGGGCATCGATCGTACCACGCTGTACCGCCTCATGGAAAAACACGGGTTCCGTCGTGACGTGTTGTCCGGTGCGCAAGACTGATTGCCGCCACAGCATCGCGCCAAAGTTCTGAGTTGAGTTCATGAGCACGCCTACGCATGTGCGTGCCTTGCGGCACGCGCCCGAGCGAACGCACTGGAACGGACCGCGTACGCAACTGGCTGCCGCGCTCGAACGCGCTGCGTGGCGTGCGACGGAGCACACATCGCACTCGCTCGACTCGGCGTCTGC
The DNA here is from genome assembly GCA_039930585.1 of Gemmatimonadaceae bacterium. GTDB lineage: Bacteria > Gemmatimonadota > Gemmatimonadetes > Gemmatimonadales > Gemmatimonadaceae > Gemmatimonas. The sequence goes on along the minus strand of JBDTTO010000326.1, from coordinate 3,368 downwards.
AAAGAAGCGCGACGTACTTGCCGTGTTAGCCGATGCCATTGTCTGTGCGGTGCATGACGGTGCCATCGCGGATCTCGCGCTGTATGCATGGACTCCAGAAGCTCCGTCGTTACTGGGAGCACTGCGGCACGAACTGTTGTGTGGCCGCACGCGACGTGAATGGTCCGATTCAGATTTACTCCAGGTTGTTACGGCAATCGAGCAGTTGATCACCGCTCTGGATGGCGATGTTGCGGTTCAGTTCGCGCAGCAGTTTTCGGGTCGCGACGCCCAACAGCGTCTGATTGAATTGGCGCACGACATGCGCTCGCCGCTCAATGCGATCCTGTTGCTGGTGGAGCGGATGCAGCACGGGCACAACGGCGCCGTAAGCGGACCACAGCAGCAGCATCTGGCGTTGGTGTACAGTGCGGCATTTGGTTTGTCGTCCATGGCCAACGATCTGATGGATGTGGCGCGTGGAGGCGCCCGGTTGCTGGCCGAACCGCCACGCGCATTTTCCATCAGTGCGCTGTTGCGTTCAGTTCGCGATGTAGTGCAACCTCTGGCCGCGGAACGTCGACTGTCGCTTCGGTTCAGCAGTCCGCCTGATGATCTGCGAGTGGGTCAGGAATCTGCGCTCAATCGTGTGTTGCTCAATCTCACCACCAACGCGTTGAAGTTCACGACCGTGGGATCGGTAACCGTGTTGATTGAGCAAACCGTCAACGCCGACGAACTGTTGTTCGTGGTCGAAGACACAGGGCGGGGCATTGCGCCCTCCAGGCTGGAAGAAATCTTCCCGTCAGCCCAAACAACTATTCCCGATGCGTCGCAATCATTTACCGCCGATGGACTCGGCCTGGCGATTTGCCATAAGCTGGTGACCGCGATGCGCGGCACGCTCCAAATTGAATCGCGTGTCGATCACGGCACGCGATTCAGCTTCACGGTTTGTCTGCCGCGCCCTGATAACTAGCCGAGTATTTTGTCGGTCGCGACGCGCTTCCGTCCGTCCAGCACATGCAGCCCCGCATCCTGATTGATTGTGTGCGTTCCAACCAGCCCGGACATCCAATCAGGATCAATGCGCGAGACTGGCTGTTCGACGTACTGCGTTTTGTTGAGCACGAGCACTTCATTCAACTGCATTGCGCCGCCGTAGGACAACGAGCAGTCCTGACTGGGTCGAATCAGCTTGCCGTCGCGCTCGAAGAACTTGCCCGCGGGTCGCGCGCGCCGCACATCGGACACAATTGGATTGAGCGGATGAGGTGTCCAGTCTCCCGTGAGCGAAGCGGAGTAGAAGAGGAAGAGTTCGTCACAGCTGGCAGTACCGCGATCAACGACGCTTGCAAACCACCAGTAAACGCCATCGCGAATGAGCAGCGTGACGTCATACGCGCGAATGCCCGACTGCAACGTTTTTACGTGAGTCCAGTGGTCGGGAAAGCTGGTCGCCTCATAGAGGTCAACCGTTTTGTTTGAGGCACTCTCCGGAATCATGTACATCTTGTTATCCAGTTCGAACACAAACGGATACGAGAGATGATACGGAAGATCGAGCACGGTGTGAAGCGGCGAAACCGTGTTGTCGGCATGCACTTCGACGTGTGCCAACGTTCCGCGTTTTGTCTTGTAATCGTAGTCTTCAAGAAAAATGAACGTACGTCCGTCACGCGCGACGACGAACGGATCGGCGTAATAGTGATTGCGCGGTGACGCGAGTTCGATGAAGGTCTGGCCGTCACGCTTGTGCGCAACGAACCAATGCTCCATCCGGCCCATGTTCCGCAGCCGCTTGCGCGCGTTCCGCCACACGGAGGCGATGAAGAACCGGACCATCACGCCATTTGTGGGCAGTCGATACAGCTTGCCCTGTTGTTTTGGATCTTCGCGAAACGTGGGAAGTTCTGCCTTCATCCATTCCCACCCGTGCGTGTGCAACTGGCGCAGTCGCCGAATGACAAACGACGAACCCTTCCAAAACGAACTGGCACCGTTGCGCTTCATTGACAAGCCGCGTTCGGTGCTCGCGTACGAACGGTAGAGAATGCGACCCGCATCGAGCTTCTCGCTCAATACCTGAAGTACAATGCCGCTGAGCGGTTCGTCGCGATACAGCTCCCAGAAGTAGGCCGGTCCACCACGAAAGTGCTGATTATCGCCGTGATGAAATGACCACACGCCGTATTGTGCGCTCTCGAGAATCGGACCTTTGATGATGTTGAAACCAAAGCGCAGCATGACATTGAGTTTTGCTGCGCGAATGCGTTCGAGATCGGGCTCCTGAAAACGGTGGAAGAACCGATCGGTAATCGGCACAACGTTGACGTGATCGACGGTCGCCAGTTCCGCTGCAATATCGATTTGTGCGTTCGGATCGTTTGGAAGTTGGACTCGACGCTGGTCCCATTCCGAATACTTCTGGTACAGATATTTGCTGAGTTGTGTTTGGCCCGAGAGAATGCGCGACACTTTTCCGACAATTCCTGGACGAATCTTTGTTTGCGGCACGTCATTGTCCGCACGCGCGTCATGCATGACCACCAGCACAACTTCCGCGCACGCGTCGTTCGCGATATCGCGCACCACTGCAGCAACCCATGCCGGAACGACGTGGCTGTCCAGCATCAAACCAATACGGAGCGGCGCGGAGTCTGTCATGTTATTGAGCGCGCAGCCACTGCATTGTTACGAGCAGCGGCCAAAGTCGTTCCGCATGGTTTTCACCGCGTTGATGCGCCGTCCACAGGCGGGTGACCACGTCGGGCTCGAACCAATCGCGCAACACCGCGTCATTGGCGAGCGTTGCATCGCCCCACGCGCGCAATGGACCACGCAGCCACTGCGCCAGCGGAATGTCGAAGCCCTGCTTGGGGCGATCAATCATGGCGGCGGGAATGTATCGAGCCAGCAGATTGCGCAGCAGAAACTTTCCGCGACCCGCGCGAATCTTGAGGCCCAGCGGCTGCTGTGCGGCAAAACTCACGACGCGATGATCAAGCAGCGGCGCGCGCGTTTCAAGCGAACACGCCATCGCAGAACGGTCGACCTTCACGAGAATATCGTCGGGCATATAGTGCAGCATGTCGTACGCCATGCGAGCCTCTGCCTCCGACGCGGCCTGAGGCCATGCGTCGTTGCCGCGTTCGTCCGCAATGGACGCGTGTGACGCAGACATGACTTGCGCAGGTGACACCCAACGTGCGAGAAGGCTTGTGTACGATTGCGCCGGTGACTCGTGTTTGAGTTCGCGCAGCAGACGTGCCCGGGTGTTGGGCGCCCAGGAACTGCCGCGTGAGAGCAGCGAGTCAACCAAGGCCGTGGGCGTGGCATTGATGGCGGCGCCAAGCGGCGCACGCAAAATGCCGGGAACTCGTTGCACC
>JBDTTO010000325.1:0-4710 GCA_039930585.1 Gemmatimonadaceae bacterium | reverse complement strand
AATTTTCATTTGGCTGCTGGAGCTGCGATGTTTCACGCCACCCACGTTGTACCAACACGCATCGCACGGATAAACGAAATATTATGCGCACACTGAGAGTTGGGATGGCCAGCGCACTCGCCACGATCGCTGGCGCTACGCAACTGGCGCGTGCGCAATCCCCAATTCCCGTTCGCGAAACGTTGGCCGTTGAAGCCACGTCGGCGACACTGTTTGGAAATATCTTCGGCGTACGCGAACTCGCCGGCAGCAAAGTCCTGATCAATGATGGAGTGCGCCGCCAACTTGTTGTGATCGATGGAACGCTGGCGCACCCTCGCGTGCTGCTCGACTCCGCATCCGACGGTGTGAACAGTTACGGACCGAAACCGGCACCGCTGATTCCATTTGTTGGCGATTCGTCGTTGTTCGTTGACGGTGGTTCGGGCACGCTGCTCGTCATTGATCGTGACGGAACAATCTCGCACGTTCGATCAGCGCCGAAAACATCCGACCTGCGATACCTGGCGGGAGGGCCGAGCGCCGTTGATCGAAATGGAAACATTGTATATCGCGGCGTCATCCCGCAGAAACGCAAACCGCCAACAACTAACGGGCAACCAGGACAACCCGCGCTCATTCTGCAGACGCCTGATTCCGCGCCGGTAATTCGCGCGAGCTTCGAAACACGCACGATCGATACTGTTGCGCGCATAAAGATTCAAAACGGCTCTACGCTCAGCATGCAGCGCGACGCCAACGGCAAACTGACATCAAAGATGATTGTCGATCCGACAACGAACGTTGATGAATGGGCGCTGCTTTCCGACGGCACGATCGCGATTGTGCGCGGGCACGATTATCACATCGATCTGATAGCTCCAAACGGCAAGTCAATATCCTCGCCAAAACTGTCGTTTGACTGGAAACGACTCACCGACGAAAACAAACAAGCGCTCATCGACTCGGCACGAGCCGCCCAGGAAAAAATTGACGCCGACAACAAAACAGCAGCACTGGTCAAAGGCGAAAAACTTGGTGCCGACGGCCGAGTGATGGTGAATGTGAAGGCAGGTTCGATGATTGCAATTGCCACAGATCAATCATCTGGACCGGACGGCATTCCACAGCCACCAGTGCAGCAGATGATGGCACCTGAACTCGTTTTCGTGCCGCTCAGTGCAATGGCCGACTATTATCCGCCAATTCGACCCGGCGCAGCCAAGGCCGATCTCGACGGCAACCTCTGGGTTCTTCCCACTACGTCTGCCCAATCGAAACACGGTGAGCTCGTGTACGATGTCATCAACAACAAGGGCGAACTTTTTCAGCGCGTGCGCATGCCGGAAGGCAGATCAGTTGCCGGCTTTGGTCGAGACGGCGTGTTGTATCTGATGTTCAAAGACGGTGCGGCGGGATGGAGATTGGAGCGGACCAGAGTTCTGAGTGCTCGTAGCTGAAAGGCTCTCTGCTAAATGGCTGGATAGCTGAAGAACTGCCTGCTGAATAGCGGAATAGCTAGCTACGGGCGCCACATAGCCCATATATCCAATTTGTATTCAGGGCTTTTAGGATCAACACTCGGCCACTTGGTGCCGCCGCCAACCATTACAACACCACCCAGCGTGCCCATTCCGCCGTCAACAATTGTTGCACCGGTCGGATTGTCGTAAACGACAGTCAATCGATACGTGTGGTCGGCGCGAATGCCCAATCCAAATGTTGGGAAGAAATAACGCTTTAGCGGAATCGCTTTGGGTTCGCCGTTCGCGTCCATTTCCGGATGCACTTCCCAGATCACTTTTCCGCTCGTGCGATCTTCAAAACGCAGCGTTGTCGCGTACTTGTGCACGTGACCAGTGAATCCGAGAATGCGAACATTCACGGCGGGATTTGCATCCCAATATTGCTCTGAGTGACCCACTGCAATATTGAACGCATGCGGACCCGCGGGCGCGGTCACATCCAGATAAAACGGCTGAATGCGTAATGAACCGATTGTGGAATTGCGTTTCGTTGTAGGAAAGTGCACGAGAACACGTACGCCTTCGTAACTCTTTTCGGTTGTATTGTGCAACATCGCGCGCACCAGCAGCGTGTCGCCTTTGTGCGCATCGAGTCCAACTAACCGCGGCAACTTCACCGGTTCGGTTTCTGCACTCGCGGCTGCAATACGCAACATGATGTTGCTGAACAGTTCGCGCTGTTGTGTGGCCAACACGTTCACGTGATGCAACGTGCTCATGGGCACTTTCGCACCGTTTTTGTCGAGCAGTTCAACCCAATAGCCGTGAATCCACACGTCTTCGGGAATGGTGATCCACCGCGGCGGTGGCTCGGGAACGCCGCCGTGATGTCCGGCGTGCGCAGACAATTCAATCGGGCCAAACGACAACACCATTTCCTTGTCGTTCTGCGTAACCTTGAGCGTAATTTCCGGCGACACGGCGGCGGATTGCGCGGCCATTTCCTGCAGCGTTTGTTCGGGCTTTACCACTGCCGTTGTTTGGGCGTGCGCTGCGGCTACGCCAACTGTCGCGAGCGCGACGGCGCAACTCAGAATGCGAAACAACTTTTCGGTGCGAAGGTGCAAGGTGCCTGCAGGCTTGATGTGCTTGTGAGTGTATTTGCGAATCTATTGATGCGTGCTTGGTGCAGGTAGTTCGGTACGCGATTGGTGCGGGAATTTCCGAATCCGGTACGTGGGCCTGGTTCGTCTTTTTTCACGCGGAGACGCGGAGGTGAACGGAAAGACGCGGAGGACCACAAACGTTACGCTATCTGCAAAACGCCAGATCCGGCAAACGATCCATTAAGTGCCAGAAATCACGAATTGAATAGCAGTTCATTTTCAAACAGGACTTTCAATTTCTCACCGACACTATGACCGGGTGGGGACCCTCCGCGTCTTTCAGTTAACCTCCGCGTCTCCGCGTGAAATGTTTTTGCAGTTGGAGTTGCTCGGTTGCCGTCGCCCGCTTGCCGTCGTTGCCGCTCTTTAGCTCGCGGCGCCGATCACCGATTCGCAAACAACCAAACGGCACTCAGCAGCCCAATAACCGTCACCGAATTCCGCACCCACGACTGCGGAATTTTCTGCGCAATACGCGACGTCGCAAAACCACCAATTGTCGAACCAATTGCCATCACCATTGCAATCGACCAGATCACTTTCCCGTCAAACGCAAACGTCAGCGCCGCTACACCATTAAAAAACAGGCCGTTGAAGTTCTTGAGGCCGTTCATCTGATGGATGTTCGTGAAGCCCATGAACCCATACGCCGCCAACATTAGAATGCCGGCGCCAGCGCCAAAGTACCCGCCATAAATCGCGACCGTGAACTGCAGCGCCAGCATTGCAAACCCGGGATGCACCGCGCGCACACTCTCCAATCCCATTTTCTCAAGGCGACGCGTAATCGCCTGCGCCGCCGGCTTCTGCAGCGCGAAGAGCACCGTCGCACCGAACACGAGCCATGGCACCAGCTGTTTGAATCGCTCTTCCGACGTGACCAGCAGCAGCCAGGCGCCGACCAATCCGCCGAGAATGCTGGGCACCGCCAAACGCAGAGCCCACTGCTTCGCGCCAATCAGCTCTTTGCGGTAGCCCATCAGGCTGCCAAACGAACCTGGCCATAGAGCGACAGTGCTGGTGGCATTCGCCACGATGCCCGGTACGCCCAACCCCAGGAGCGCGGGGAACGTAAGTAGCGTGCCCCCGCCAGCAATGGAATTCACGCCGCCCGAAACCGCCGAGATGGCGGCGATGAGCGCGAGTTGGGGGACGGTTGGGTGAATGGATTGCACGAACAAGAATGGCCAGATGCAGCGCCGCACGTTAGTGTGCGCGGTCTTTTCCTCTCACCGATTTTTCATGCTCGCGCGCCTCGCCCGCAACCTCACGGCCCAAGTTCTCTTCGCCGTCGCCCTCGGCGTTGTCGTCGGCATCGTCAACCCCGCACTCGGCAAGGCACTCAAGCCGCTCGGGGATCAGTTCATCAACCTCGTGAAGATGGTGATCACTCCCATCATCTTCCTGACCATTGTGCACGGCATCGCCTCCATGGCCGATCTGCGCAAACTCGGGCGAGTTGGTGGCAAAGCGCTGCTGTATTTCGAGGTCGTAAGTACGCTTGCATTGGCGATTGGTCTCGTGGTCGTGAACGTGACAAAGCCAGGTGCAACGCTGGATGTGACCACACTCGCGAAGGGCGACGTGTCAAAGTTCGTGACCGCGGCCGAACAGATGACGTTGGTCGACTTTATCACGCACATCATTCCGTCCAACATTTTTGACGCGTTCGCGAAAGGCGAGCTGCTGCCGATTGTGTTTTTTGCCGTGTTGTTTGGTGTTGCGCTAACGAGCGTTGGTGATGCGGGACGCGACGTGACGGATTTTCTGTACAAGGTGCAGAAAGTGTTTTTCCGGATTGTCGCAATCGTGATGAAGGTGGCGCCGATTGGCGCATTTGGTGCGATGGCGTACACGATTGGCAACTTTGGTTTCAAGACGTTGTTGCCATTAGGTCGTCTGATGCTGGACGTGTACATCACGATGGCGATTTTTATCTTCGTCGTACTCGGCCTGATTTGCCGTGCGTTTGGTTTTCGCCTGTGGCCGTTTCTGCGCTACATCAAGGAAGAAATTCTCATTGTGCTGGGTACGTCATCCAGTGAAGCCGCACTTCCGCGCATGCTGGATAAGCTTGAGAAATACGGCTGCTCACGTTC
>JBDTTO010000324.1:0-4712 GCA_039930585.1 Gemmatimonadaceae bacterium | reverse complement strand
GCATCGTTCATGCCCAAACCAGTGTTTGGGCAGAATGGCAGCGGGATGCACACGCATCAGTCGCTCTTTCGTTTGGGGCAGAACGCCTTCTGGGATCCGAAGGGAGAATGGGAGCTTTCCCGAGTGGCGCTGCACTATATCGGCGGGCTTTTGCGACATGCGCGCGGCATGTGTGCGGTGACGAATCCACTGGTCAATTCGTACAAACGCCTTGTTCCCGGATTCGAAGCACCGGTGAACGTTGCGTGGAGTATGCGTAATCGTTCGCCTATGATCCGTGTTCCCGAACGACGTGGAATTGGGACGCGCGTCGAGCTTCGGACGCCGGATCCAAGCGCGAATCCCTATCTCGCCTTGACCGTGATGTTGGCCGCAGGGCTTGACGGACTGGCGACAGACGCCGATTGGCGCGAGCCGATCAACACCAATATCTGGGAGATGTCGCACCGTGAGCGCCGGCGTTTGCGCGTGGACGATTTGCCCCATGATCTGAACGAGGCCTGCGACGAACTCGAGAAGAACGAGATTCTGACCGGGGCGTTGGGCGAACACATTACGCAGCACTTCCTGGCGGCCAAGCGCGAGGAATGGCGCGAGTACAATACGCAGGTCAGCAGCTGGGAACTGGAGCGATATCTCGGGAGATATTAATGAGTGGCGCTAAAGTGTCGCAGTTACGCTCCGTTGATGTAGCGAAATTTCAGGTGGGAATACGCGCGTTGCTGCCCGTGATCGGACTTTTGCTGCTTGCGACTACTGCGTTGAGCTGGGGAGCGCTTGGGTACGCGCTCAAGAGTTTGGAGAGCGTTTGGCAGGATCGTGTCGAGGCGCTCGCAGAGCTGCACGAGACCAGCGCACCGTTTTATCGGACGCTGCCTTCGCTGTCGGAGCTCGGGCATCCCGTCGCGATGGATTCGGCCGCGGCGGCGATGAGCCAGGCGCGGGCGGAAAGCTCGCGTGCCTGGAAGGCGTATCTGGGAACGACGCTCACTGAGGCCGAAGTCGCGCTGGTAAATCGAACCACTGGGCCAGTGGCCGAGTTGCAGGAGGGCGCCGCGGGGATCGAACAGGTTTTGCGGGCGGGCGATCACGCCGGTCTCGTCAGCCGAATGGACAGCGTGTTTCTGCCAAGGCTGGCGGCGGTGGCCAAGCGGATGGAAGGGTTAGTCGCCCTGCAGCAAACGGTCACCCGTGAGCGAGTGGCCGAGGCACAGCGCCGGCATCAATTGGCGCGGGGATTGTTGATTGGAAGCGGCGTGCTGGCGGCGGTGCTGATGGTTGTCGGGTTCGGTTCTTTCAGAAAACGCGGTTCGCCGTAGCCGCGGCTGGGAATTGGATCGGGCGGCGCGTCTGGCTCAAGGTCTTCATCGACCGCCAGGTCGAGGTCGCGTGCGGAGCGAAGTTCTTTCCAGACCGTGAAAAGTGTGGCGCACGCGCCGACCGCAATCAGCACTTCGCCGAGCATGTATGGGCGTTCAGTGCGCAGACGCGACAAAATGGGCGCCGTCAACGTGACAATCGCCAGGTACCCACCCCATCGCTCTCTCTTGAGCAACGCTCGGCCGATCACCAGCAGCGACGCACATTCGAGTGCGCCGGTCAGCAGCAGCTTGAGCGCCGGAATATCGCGAAAGTCTTTGAAGGTCTGATTGTGCGGTGCGGTTGTTACCGCCAGGGCGATGACAACTGTCGAAAGACCGATCGCGATTCCGTAACCCTGAAGGAATCGCGCGAGTATGCGCAGGCGCCGCGACGGTTGCGGGCGGAATTTCGTGAAGATCCAATGTGGCATTTCAGAAAGTGTGCGGCGTTTCTCTCGTTCGCGAATTTTCCGGGGCAATTGCCGATGGATTCCCGCGTTCGTCTCGAGCGCGCAATTGTGGTATGGCCACGTCCAGGTGCTCGTCGTCTGCAAGATCAGCAGGTGCTTCGCCGAACCCACGATTGCGAGGTGTCAACGGTTCGGTGAGTTCGGGGGCCTTGCCATGTTCGGCCAATTCCGAATCGGCGACGGAGCCGAGTTCTTTCCAGACAGTGAGGATCAATCCGAGGGTGGTGAAGGCGGCAACCTGCACCACGGTCTGGAATGGATCGGTGCGCGCCACGGGCCAGATCAGGCGGATGACTGCCGGTACTGCAATCGTGGCAACGGCGACGTATGCGCCCCATTTCTCGCGTCGAAGCAGCGCTCGTCCAATGAATACATATGACAGCATTGTGAGGCCGCGGTACAGAATCACGTTTCGCAGCAGCAGGTCGAACATTTCCGGGGAGAGTGAAGCCCGGAATGATCGCATGGAGAGGATGGCCGCAAGCGACGCCACGAATGTGAGCACGCCAAAGACTTGCATGCTGCGTCCGAGAACGCGGAGCCGCGTGGACGCGTATGTCGTGCGTTTGGTGAAGAAGGAGAAGGCCATTATCCGCAAGCCTGTTGTTGCGTGCGGATTTTGTTCACTTGATTTCTACTTCAATTTTACGCGCGCGGACGGGAAGGTTATCCAACTCGCGCGGAGTCATGAGTTGTTCTGGCGCCGATGTATTGGCGAGCGCACTGCTTTCGCCGAATCCGCGATTGCGTGTGGGCATTGGCAGCGTTTCGTCATCGTCGTCATCATCAAAATCGGCGTCGCGAGTGATGCCGAGTTTGTGTCGGATGATGATGGCGACGCCGAGTCCAACGGCGCTCAAAACTATCGTTCGGATGGGCAACAGGTTCGAGTTCGACGACAGCAATCGTGGAATGACTGGCCAGATGAATGCGATGCCACAGAGATACGCACCCCAGCGCTTCCTGCGAATGATCCCGACACCGATCAGGTATGCCGCAGCGGCAGCGACTACGACGTATGTGTAAAACGGTGTGAACATCCAGCGCGGGATATTCGGATCCCGGCGCAGGAACGGCAGTGCGATGGTGCCTGCAATAGCCAAGGCGGCGATTCCGACTCCGATCAATTCAAGGCCGCGCGCGAACAGGCGTCGGCGCGGGGAAAGTTCGCTGGTGCGGCTGAATAATGAGAAGGCCATCAACGCTCTCCAGTTTTTACGCGCGGAGCTGGTGCATCAAATTTCCGCGTCGGCTTTGCGTGAGTGCACGGGCACGTTTTTCAATTCAAGCGGTTCTGCGAATGTATTCGGCGCCGATGCCGCCGGAAGAGCCCGGCCTTCGCCGTATCCGCGATTGCGTTTGGTCAATACATCGTCGTTTTCTTCGTCGAAATCGGCATCGCGAGCGGTGCCAAGTTCATCCCACACGGTTACAGTCACGCAGAGTGCGACGGTGCAGAACACCAGGCCTCGAATTGACAGGATGTTCGCATCGGGTGACAACAGCTGGCGAATGAGCGGTGCGCCGAGCGTGAGGCCTGCGAGATAAGCGCCCCAGCGCTGCCGGCGGAGAAGTGCGCGGCCGATCAGGTATGATGATGCGGCACTGAGCGCGACGTACGCGTAAAACGGCGTGAACAGCCATTGTGGCGTGTGCGCGTGGTCCTTGAAGAACTGCAGCGCAATTGTCACCGCAATGGCCATCCCTGCGATGCTGACCGCCGTGAACTGAAAACCGCGCGCGAGGAGGCGAAGGCGCGTGGATGGTTCGCGGGTGCGGCGAGTGAAGAAGGAGAACAATGCAATGGTACTCCGCGCAAGAATGCAGTGATGGTCCGGTACAGAGTGCAGGTGATGATGCGTTATGTCAATTCGAGCATCTCAGTTCATAACGCGCAGATTTCATGCCCTCTGTGCTCCATGAAAATGCCAGGGGCGGAACGCGCGGTTGTAGAGCCCAGCAAAGTGCGAGATTACCTTTTGTCTCCTACACACCCAGTAGGCCAATCAAAAGCCAGATATTTCAACAGGCTCGGGTTTAGCCGGGCGTCATGGGAAGTGCTGCAGTCAGCATTGGTTGTACTCGCGAACGGCAACGCTAACCCCACCGTCCGCAATCAGTTTGGACAGAAATACAGTATTCGAGGTATAATCCGAGGACCGACCGGCAAACTGGGCGTCGTGGAAACAATCTGGATTGTGGCGAACGACGACGATCGTCCGCGATTCATTACTGCGGTTCCGAGGATCACGCTATGACACACTTATTTCGCGAGCTGGATTCAGTTGTGCTGCTGCGAGATCTGCCGGAAGCGCAACTTTGCGCCGGGGATCTCGGTGCGATCATGTTGGCGTATGAGCGAGATGCGTACGAAGTTGAGTTTGTGAAAGCATCGGGAGCCGCACAAGCCGTGATAACGCTAAACGGAGCGGACATTCGGTTACTTCGCGACAGCGATGTATTGGCGGCGCGCCCTCCGAAGCCCTAGATCGTCACAAAGGGAAGACTGAGTTCAATTTTCTGGAGTTGAAACGGACCGCATCTCCGCCGCATTGATCGCAATCGGATGCACATCCAGCGCATCCAGCTGGGGGATGGCTTTGGAATCAGCGGCGCCCAACGATTGAAAGCGTCGCGCGGCGGGGAGCACGCGTTTCTCGAGTGAACCAATCGCCTTGTTGTATGCGCCAACGGATTTCGCGAGATGTTCACCAACATTCTCGAAGTGTTCGCCCAGTGTGCGAATGCGATCGTACAGGTCGCGGCCGAGGGCGCTGATTTCCTGCGCATTTTGCGCAATCGATTCCTGACGCCAGCCAAATGCAACCGCCTTGAGCAACGCCACCAATGTCGTTGGTGTTGCAATGATGACTTTTTGTTC
>JBDTTO010000323.1:0-4737 GCA_039930585.1 Gemmatimonadaceae bacterium | reverse complement strand
CTTGAGCACGGAACGGGTGGCACGTGCTGGAGCAGCAGCAACGCCCTGTTTGAGCTTGTGGTCGCGAATGGCTTTACCGCGCGTCGCGTTGCGGGCAGCATGCGTGACCTTGGCGTGCCTGGGCACGGGAGCGTGAAAGTCACCGTTAACGGAATGGATTGGCTGGTGGATTCATCGATGCTTACGATGTTTCCGATTCCGATTACAAACGAATTGTACGTGTATCGCGATGCGCGGTTTGGTGTCGAAGTTGAACCAACGCCTGAAGGTTCGCATCTCGTGTGGTTTAACACGCCGCCGTACGACGACTACTTCCCGTGCCGGTTGTTGATGGACCCGGTGACGTACGAGTTTTATCTCGAACGCTACGAAATCTCGAGAACGAAAGGTCCGTTCAATCATCACGTGTCGATCCGGTACAATCGTGGAGATGCCCGCTCTGTATTGCAGGGGCCAACGCGACACCGCACGACGGACGCAACAGGGCTCGTGTCCACAAAGCTGACGCGCGACGAGATGGTGAGCGAGTTGCGAAACGCTGTGGGGCTGTCCGCAGAAATCGTGAAGCAGTGGGTGGATTGCGGCGCGTTGGAGTCCCAATACGAGCCCAACGAAAATGCACCGGCTCTGCTCACGGTCAAACCGCCCTCAACACGAGGTACGTAATGCGATTCGTTGACAACGGAAACAGCACCAACCCATTCCAGAATCTGGCGCTGGAAGAATACGTGCTGCGGCATCGCATGGATGAGGACGACTTGCTGCTGTTCTATGTCAACGAACCGTCCATCATTATCGGACGCAATCAGAACACGATCGAAGAAATTGCGTCAGACGTGGTTGAGGAGCGCGGCATTCACGTGGTGCGTCGCGTGTCTGGCGGAGGTGCCGTCTATCATGATCGCGGCAATCTGAATTTCAGTTTCATGACACGCGATGTTCATGGACGTTTTAATCGCTATGACGATTTCAACGGGCCGGTTGTTGAAGTGCTGCGCGCGGCCGGCGTACCTGCGGAGTTAAGCGGACGAAATGACATCGTGGCCGAGGGCCGCAAGATTTCGGGTAATGCGCAATTCGCCACGCCTGATCGGATGTTGAGTCACGGCACGCTGTTATTCGATTCCAATCTGGATGAAGTGGTCGCCGCGCTCAAACCCAAGGCGGGCAAGGTTGAATCCAAAGGCGTGAAGTCCATTCGGAGTCGCGTGGCCAACATCAGCGAGTTTGCGAAAGAATCACTCGATGTTGAAGAACTCCGGAATCGAATTCTGCAGCGCATTTTTGGAACGCGTGATCGCGCGCTCATTCCAACGCTGCCCATGACCTCGGCCGATTGGCACGAAGTTCGTCAGCTGCAATCACAGAAATACGAATCGTGGGACTGGAATTACGGACAGAACCCCGCGTCAAACGTGCAGCGTGCCCAGCGCTTTTCGGGTGGCGAGATTGACGTGCGTTACAATATTCTCGACGGGCGAATTGCGGGCGTACGAATTTTCGGCGATTTCCTCGGTCAGCATGAAGTAAGCGAGCTCGAGGGGCTGCTGTTGGGTTTGCCCTTTGACCTGGCCAGTGTCGGACCGGTGCTCGACGCCGCATCCAACCGAAACTACTTTGGCACGATCTCCCCGGACGAAATGCGGAGCGTGCTGGCGCCGTGAATCGTCCGTTCCCTCCCCGAATTCGGTCGCAACGCGCCCTTTGTCACAGGCCTCCCCGATGAACCGAACCAAAACGTTTCTTCACGCGTTGCGCGCGACGCCGTTAGTTGTCGCGGCACTGCTGGCAGGTTGCGGTGGTGGTGACAGCGGCGCAACGAATGGCACGGGCACGGGTCCGACGGCAAACGGAACGAGTGGCACTTTCGCGCGAATTCAAACGACAATTTTTGATGCGCAGTGCACCACATGTCATCGCAGTGGTGACGCCAATGCGCGCCAGTCGGGATTGGTGCTGACATCGGATTCGTCGTACGCGCAACTCGTTGGGCTGTCGGCGTTGCAGCAAATCGCGAAGGCTGACGGACTGCGTCGGGTTATGGCATTCAAAAGCGACAGTTCGTTGCTGTACCACAAGCTCGCATGGGTGCCTGGTCATCATAGCCGAGATTACGGTAACCTGATGCCGATGGGTACGACCAAAGGATTGACTGCGGGCCAGCTGGAATACGTGCGTCGCTGGATTGAAGCGGGCGCTCCACGCACAGGCGATGTGGTAGATACCAGCGTGTTGGCGGACACGCGCGTGCAGGCGGCTGTATTCACGCCCCTCGCGCCGCCGGTTGGCGGACTGCAACTCGGCGTAGACAGTTTTTCGGTCACGCCGGTTTCGGAACGCGAGCTCTTTGTCTATCGCAAACTGAATAACGCAACCGAGCTGTACGTCAATCGCATTGAATCGCGCATGCGTCCCGGCAGCCACCACTTGTTGCTGTACACGTTTGACGAGTCGAAGACATCGTTCCCGTGCAATCTGCGGCCAGCGCCGGATGTTACGCGCGACATTCGCAACGCGGACGGCAGCTTCAACTTCATCAACATGTTGCCGATGGCGTGTCACGTGTTTTTTGCGGGCGCGATGACTCCGGACTTTGACTACAAATTTCCACCTGGCGTGGCGTTGCGATTGGCGCCGAACACGTCGCTCGATTTCAATGTGCATTATGTGAACCGTTCTCCGGCTCCGTTACCGGCGCAGGCGTTTGCCAATTTGTACTTCGCGAACAAGTCCGATGTCACGACGGTCGCGCAGACGCTCAACTTTGCAAACGAAGACATTACGCTTCCGGCCAAGCAGCGAACCACGTTGCGCAAAGTGTTCACGGTCAGCAAACGCACCACCATTTTGTCGCTGACATCGCACATGCATTCCATGGGCGAGCAATTTCAGGTCATCGTGCGTCGCGCGAGTGGTGCGGAGCAAGTGGTGTACACAAACACCGATTGGGAACATCCCGCAATGACGACTTATGCAACACCTCTTGTGTTGGAGGCGGGCGACGCGTTGGTGTCAAACGTGACGTACAACAACGTGAGTTCGAATGTGATTCGTTTTGGGCTGTCGAGCTCGGATGAGATGGACATCATATTTGGGTATTGGTATTGAGCGTCGGTCAGCGGGAGTAGCGTTCGAGCCAGGACAGGCCGTCGTCGTCCGTTCGCAGCACGTACGCATACCTGGCCGTGATCACTTTCGGCCGCAGGTTGTCCGGAAGTGAAAGCGTCGTCAGAAACCCGCCCCTGGAGTTGAACACGTCCCAACGTCGATTGGCGCTCCCGAATACATCATTGCGTCGTACCCAAACGTTGTCAGCTTCATCGAGCAGTGCGGTTTCGGGTTCAAAGGCCGCTTTCGTTTTTGCATAGACGCGAACGTAGGGCGGTCCTTTAGGTTCGCGGTGCTTTCGATCTTTGTCAGTGACTGCGACTGGCACGTACGACACGTTCGCGCCGATCGTTCTCGATTTGTTCGTCTCGATCCATTCGACGTGATACGGTGCCGCGTAAATGATTGCGACGCGTCCGCTGGGGGCAACCACCCAATTGTCGACTGGCGCGAACATCGTGATGCGCCATGCTCCAAGCTCCGTAAATTTCTTGTAGTCCTCGGTCTTTGGGACTCGTCCTTTTACATACTTTGGTACTTCCTGCGAGAGAACGGCGACCGTGTCGAACGTTTCCGTGTTGCGGCGCCATCGCGCTATGGCGTACGAACTCGGGTGCGGGTCGCCCTTTTTGACCATGGCGCGTTCGAACGGAAAGTACACACGCCCTTGATTGTCGGCGGCGGCGAGACGTTCTGCACTCGCGTCGAGTGAATTGGGTATTGTCCGCGTGGAGACGATTTTGCCTTGCGGGTCGATTGTGAGTATGCGTCGTTCGTCGCGGTCAAGCAACAGTGTGCTGTCGTGCGGCAATGCAATGAGAGTCTGGGGCGCCGTATACTCGCTCGGTCCCGAGCCTTCGCGACCGATTTGACGGACCGTCTTTCCGGTTGCGCTTATCAATCGCACCTTCATCTCGTTGAAGTCCGCTGCGATGATCATTCCGCTGGACAACACGCGCAGTTCGGGTTCGATCGAAAACGGTTCTGCGGCGACCCAGTCTGGTTTCGAAAGGTTGAGCTTCGGAACGGTCTGGGTCTGCGCGCCCAGCGTGAAGAGTGGGGCGAACTGCGATGCGACAAGCGCGAGTGCGACGAGGCTGCGTGCTTTCATTGCAATAATTACTGGTTACGAACGTGCGAACCGAGGGTGTCAGGTCGCGCCAGCCTCGAGAACTGGCGCGCCTGAATTTCACACTACAATTACGGCTCTGCTCAGCGAGGTGTAAACCGTCCGCTGAACACAGCAACTATCAAAAGAACGGAGATTCGTAGCACGTGTACACGACGGTAACCTCGCCCACCCAAGGTGGAATGCCCGCTTTCACGGTGCCGGAAGCTGTCGCGCACAGTCTGTTGCCGTTTGCACAGCCGATAGCGGCACATGCCTGGTTTTTCAGACCGGCTTCTCCGTCGTCGTCACCGCCGCCGTCGTACGATGACATCGCCGACGCCATTCCGGACGATGCGGCCAATGCGAGCACGAGCCCCAACGTTGAAGCAAGTGCGAAGGTAGTGCGTTTCTTCATCTGCATAGGATTGCTCCTCTGATTTGATATGTTGAATACATCACGATTTTTCGGCAGCACTGTCGAAGCGCTGGCCATTGGTTCTGCTTCCAACGCAACTAAC
>JBDTTO010000322.1:0-4753 GCA_039930585.1 Gemmatimonadaceae bacterium | reverse complement strand
CCCCGCTCCCAGCGACCTCTCCGGCAGCGCCATACCCGAACCAGGCTGGCGCCGAGCGCGCATGGCGCCATCGCTGGCCGAGGTGTATCGGTCGGTCGACGTCTCCAAGGCATCCTGGTTCCGAAAAATGCTGGCCTTCGCCGGCCCCGGTTATCTCGTGGCCGTCGGCTACATGGACCCCGGCAACTGGGCGACCGACCTGGCCGGAGGATCGCGGTTCGGATACACGCTGCTGTCGGTAATTCTGCTGTCCAACCTGATGGCGGTGTTGCTGCAAGGACTGGCCAGCAAGCTCGGCATCGTCACGGGACGTGACCTCGCGCAGGCATGTCGCGATCACTACTCGGCACGCACCTCATTCGTGTTGTGGGTGATGTGCGAAATCGCCATCGCCGCATGCGATCTCGCCGAAGTCATCGGCTCGGCCATCGCGCTCAACTTGCTGTTTGGTCTTTCACTGCCAGTGGGTATTGCACTAACAGCACTCGATGTGCTCATCGTGCTCTATCTGCAAAACAAAGGCTTCCGAATGCTGGAGGCGCTAGTCATCGCGCTGGTCGCAGTGGTTGGTGGTTGCTTCCTGTTTGAACTGATCATTTCGCGTCCCGAACTTGGCGCCGTTGCGCGCGGATTCATTCCGTCTGCCGAGATTTTGCGCAATCCGGAAATGTTGTACATCGGTATCGGTATCCTTGGTGCCACAGTCATGCCGCACAATCTTTATTTGCACTCGTCCATCGTACAGACGCGCAAATATGCAGAGACCACGGAGGGACGTCGCGAGGCGGTGCGATTTGCATTTCTTGACTCGACCATCGCGCTCACGTTTGCACTGTTCATCAACGCAGCAATTCTGATTGTGGCGGCGGCAACGTTTCATACCAGCGGTAACACCGGTGTTGCCGAAATTCAGGACGCGCACAAGCTCCTGACGCCGTTGCTTGGTGTCGCTGGTGCAAGTGCCGTTTTCGCGTTGGCACTTCTGGCTTCGGGGCAAAATTCGACCCTGACGGGAACGCTGGCCGGACAGATTGTCATGGAGGGCTTTCTCAACCTGCGCATTCGCCCGTGGCTGCGTCGCTTGATTACGCGCGCGATTGCCATCGTACCGGCGGCCGTCGTGGCAATTTTTTATGGCGAATCGGGCACGGCTAAACTGCTGGTTTTAAGCCAGGTCGTTTTATCACTTCAGCTTTCCTTTGCCGTATTTCCGTTGGTGAAGTTCACGTCGGATCGTGTCAAAATGGGCGAGTTCGTGAATTCACTGCCGCTGAAGGTGGCGGCCTACGTGGTTGCTGGCGTAATTGCATCACTTAACGTGTGGTTGCTGGTGCAGACCTTCACGCAGTGGATCAGCTGATGTACTGTCGCATTCTGGTACCGCTCGAAAATTCGTCTTACGACGCCGGCATTCTCACGCACGTTCGCGAACTCGCGCGACTCTGTAGCGCGTCGTTGGTGCTGATTCACGTAGCCGACGGATGGGCCGCGCGCCATGTCAACACGTTGGCGCTACGCGAGTCCGAAGAGATGCAGCGCGATCGAGCGTATCTCGACAGCCTGTGCGAAAAGTTGCATGCGGATGGATTCGTAGCCGACTCAATTCTCGCGGCCGGCGATCCAGCCACCGAAATCACCGCAGCGGCCGAACGCGAAAAGTGCGACCTGATTGCCATGGCTACGCACGGCCATCGCGGTTTGCAGGACGTCATCTATGGCACGACGGCGAACACGGTCCGACATCGCACAATGGTGCCGGTTCTGATGGTGCGCGGCGTTTCCACCGGAGCCGCACGATAATGGTTGCGGCTGCGCGTCAGGTCGATCCGGAAGGGCTCACTGGTGCTGTCGAGGATTATCTCAAAACCATTTACGAACTCGCATCTCGTGATGGTGTCGCGGCCACCAGCGATGTCGCGAATGCATTAGGCGTAGCTCCGGCGTCTGTAACCGGAATGATTCGCCGTCTCGCGGCACAGGGGCTGTTGGATTATGTGAAATACCGCGGCGTTCATCTCACCGAGAACGGACGTCGTGCGGCACTCAGCACAATTCGGCGCCATCGCATTCTGGAAACGTATCTCACTCGCGTGCTGGGTTATCCGTGGGATCGCGTGCATGACGAAGCCGAACGATTGGAGCACGCGGCATCAGACGAACTTATTGAGTGCATGTCCGCTGCGATGGGACACCCGACTGCCGATCCGCACGGTGCGCCTATTCCAACCGCCGACGGAACTGTTGACGAGCGTCTGCTGCAAACGCTGGCCGAACTTCCAATTGGAGTTCGCGCAAACATGGTGCGTGTAAGCGACAAGAATCCGGAACTGCTGCGTTATCTCGCCGACATCGCGCTTCAACCAGGAGTTGAAGTCATGGTGACAGCGCGCGCACCATTTGACGGGCCGATCACGCTCAAACTTGGCCGCAGTCAGGCAATTGTTGGTGCGACATTGGCAACGCAGGTATTGGTGGAAATTGCGCCGATTGCACCGGCTCCAAACGAACAATCCCCCGGCACGCGAAAGCGCACCAGGGGACGTTGATTTCCGGCTATTCAGCTTTTCCGCCAACGGTTCGCCCTTTTAGCCGACGCTTTTCTTGAGTGCAGCGCGATCGGTTTCGGAGATGTGTGAATCATTCATCAACGAGCGCACGCGCATCACAGCAGACGCAACCTGAATACGACGGCCGGCGAGATTGTACAAGGTGCCCGCGTCAACTGCGGCGAATGCTGCAAGTTTCACGTCGCCCTTCTTGAGCGCTTCGTCTGAAAGTTCGTTCAGAACGTCGCCAGCTTCGATGTAACGATCCAGTGCGTAGTCAATGTGCACCAGGTTGTAAGCGGCCGATGAATCGAGGCCACCTGATTCGCGATACATCGTATTGGCTGTCAGCAACTGCGCACGTGCTTCCTGCAGTGAACCACCCTCGGCGGCGGTCTTTGCACGAACAACCAGATCGGCTGCCAACTGACGATGTGCTGCGGTATCAATGACAATGCGTCGTGATCGCGGGTTCTTGTCGTCGTTGGAAACGTTTGGCGAAACTGAAGGAGCAGCGAGTGCACCAGCAAGCAGGAGCGGGAGGAAGAACGACATGTTACACCTCGGGAATTGCGTTTATATGGAGGATTAACTCCCAATGAGGCGGCGAAGAGAATCAGGGAACAGTTCACCGATTGGCCTCATGTGGATTGGATACGGGCAATCAGCAGAACGGTTTCAAAAGTGGGACAGTAGCGACGTCCGCGTGACGAAGCGCAATTCGCGCATCTCAACGCCTGATCACTTTGACCCATGCCGAGCAACTACCCATGATTTAAAGCGCAAACAATTCAGACTTCACGACATTGTATCAATTGAGCTACATCGCGCGTTGAATTACGCGTCAGCCTTTCAATCGACTATTGATAAACTATTCGGCGTCAGAATCAAACATGCTGATGTACCATTGCGCACGATCGGCCACTCCCTGCAGTGCACCAAACGCGCGCACGCCAACATGTCCCTCGGACGGTTGCAGTTTTTCCGGCACAGGAATGAATCCGGAATCGCGATATGCTGCATGTCCGGGCGAGTGCTCGAAATTCCACGACCACACCACAGTGCACTCGCGATTCTTGAGACGATGCAATGATTCCGCAACGAGCGCCTTTGCAGCGATATCATCTGATGGATCGAACACCAACTCCATCAACTTGCCAACGAGTTCATTTTCTGCGGTGCGAACGGATCCAATGACGGAATATCCGATCAGCGTTTCGTTTTTGTATAGTCCAACAATTTCGTAAGACTCTCCGGGTCGCTGCAGACGCCACGTCAGATATTCGGCACTGCGTTCCACTGCAAAATGGAACGACGTGGAGAAGCGCTCCCACAACGTGTCAAATTCTGCAGTTGGTTGTGCAACAGTGCGAAGCGAGTACCCGCTGGGAAGTTTTGGCGAACGCGCCAACCCCAAAGGAATATCAAAAAGTTTTGAGAGTGCGCCCGCGTGCAATTTGCGAAGCACGTATCCCGAACGCAGTGGCCGAATCAAAATTGGCATTGGATCAAGCGTCTCCCATGACAGGCGCTTGAAAAATCCGTGCGCAGAATTTCCGTTGGGAAAACCGTACACCATTCCAACGTGCTCCGCCTCTGCACGCGCATACAACGAAGCCGCCATTTTCAGAAACAGTCCTTTTCCGCGAAACGCTTCGTCCGTCAGCGTGTTGAGCGATTGAACGCCCAGCACGCGGTTGTTTCCAGCTCGCATCCAGATGGGAAACACGGCGTAGATCGCCGCAAGCCGCGGATCACTGCCCGCTGTCACGGCCAGGTCGACGAGCAACTTGCCCGCGGGCGGCGCGAAATACTGCCAGCGCAACATATCAAGCGAGCGCGGCGAACCATTCGTTTCGAAGCATCGATGGAACAGCTGCAGGTCATGCTCCGTGGCTTCCATTGGCCGAAACGTCAGCTCTACAGACTTCGTCTCAACGGTCACGGCTTTTGATGTTTTGGGAATTGGCTATGAGGCGCATTGCGCGCTATTTACACTTCCATAATAGATGGCGCTGTCTGGCCAAGTCAACGAAACTGACGCACACGTCGGGCACTCGCATTCCGAGCTCACGCATTGCACATCGCGTTCGTATTTTCTGGTGAAAAAGTCACAGACAAGGAGCTGCGTCTGGTGCACTCCGCACGGGCAATGCGCGGTGTGTCACGAGTCACAGTAGCGCGCATTCCGAAAGCCGTCGGCATTG
>JBDTTO010000321.1:0-4759 GCA_039930585.1 Gemmatimonadaceae bacterium | reverse complement strand
GACGTGACCAGATTTCGTAACCCAGTACCACCTCACGATCACGACCGGCGTACTCGCTCTCTTCACCAAACACTCGGCCAAGCATTGGTGCGACGCCAAGGGTCGTCCACATACCCGCGGTGATTCGCATGGATCGCACACGTTCGGCGTCACCTGCTCCGGCAATATTTGGTGACCATCCTTCCGCGGCAGCCATGTTCGTGAACGCATGCATCTGCGTGCGCCAGTCGCGAAAGTTGGCCGGCGAAACCGGATTTCTGCCGTTGTGCAGCACAGTCACCAACTCGTCGGGCGCGCGATACGCGAGCGGCCGCAACAACACTCCGTTCACGACGCTGAAGATTGCGGTACTTGCACCAATACCGAGCGCGAGTGCAATCACGGCGGTGACGGTGAACGCGGGAACGCGAAGCAACGAACGCGTGCCGTAACGCAGATCCTGCATGACGCCATCAATCCAGGCGCTGTTGCGGGCGGCGCGAACATTTTCTTTCACGTGCTCTATTCCTCCAATGGCGACGCGCGCTGCACGTCTGGCTTCATCCGGATGCATGCCGGTGCGGAGATTCTCTTCAATAAGAAGGCGCTCGTAACCCAGCAGCTCTTCGTTGAGATCGGCCTCGTTTTGTTGGCGCTGGGTGAGGTTGCGCCACAAATGCCGCGCGCGGGTGAGGAGTTGCATTTTCAGGCCACGTTATGTTGCAAGCATGGCCAACTGCATGGCCAACGCAATTCGCGACCATTGATCAGCCTCGACAGCCAACTGCTTGCGACCAGCTTTGGTGAGTTCGTAATACCGCGCGCGCCGACCGTTTTCGGACGAGCCCCACGACGATTCAACCCACCCCGCTTCTTCCATGCGATGCAGCGCCGGAAACAACGATCCCGGCTTTACCTGAAATGCACCGTGCGTGATTTGCTCAATGCGACGCGAAATGCCCAACCCATGCATCTGTTCGAGCGTCAATGTTTTGAGAATCAGCAGATCAAGCGTGCCTTGCAGCAGATTCGTTTGCGGCGCTGTCATACAGCTTACCTATATGTCTGTGTGCCTGATTGGACGCTAAATGATCCGCTTTCGTGCTCTTTCTGTGATAATTGTAGATATTTACCTATAGACTGTCAATAGGAAAATACCCCCGTTTCATTGGTCACACATGACGGAACTGGAAAGCTTACACGGGGGTTAAGACGGACGACCCCCAGAGCTATTGACTGTTGAGCGAGAGATAACCGTATGGCGAGCGATGAAGCCGCTGAACAACCTCTTTTGGGCATTGGAATATCCGGCGTCGACGACATTTTGCGCGGCGGATTACCTGCACGGTGTCTCTACCTTGTAACCGGCGCTCCGGGCAGCGGAAAGACCACACTCGCCACACAGTTTCTGCTGGAAGGTGTGCAGCGAGGTGAACGCACGTTGTACATCACGCTGTCCGAATCACGTCGCGAATTGTCGTTGGTCGCGCGCAGCCATGGTTGGGATACATCCAACATCGAGATTTGTGAGCTCATCCCGTCCGAGCGCAATCTCAGCACGGAAGCACAACTGACGGTTTTCAATCCGTCCGAAATCGAGCTGGGCGAAACCACCGAAGCAATCATTGCAGCCGTCAACGATTTCGAACCGACACGAGTCGTCATCGATTCGTTGTCGGAATTGCGACTCGTTGCGCAAAGTACGCTCCGCTATCGTCGCCAGATTCTTGCGCTGAAACAGTTCCTGAGCGGCAAGGAATGCACGGTGCTTTTGCTGGACGACGGTACTGGCGATGGTTCACGAGAACAGCTCGAGAGTATTGCGCACGGCGTGCTGGTTCTTGAACAGCTGGTCAATCAATACGGCGCCGAACGTCGTCGCTTGCGCGTGATGAAAATGCGTGGTGTTCCGTTTCGTGGCGGATATCATGACTTCGCGATTCGACGCGGCGGACTGGATGTGTTTCCGCGTCTGGTCGCATCTGAACATCACACGAACTTCCCGGAGAACGACTTACCAAGTGGCAACAAGGAACTCGACTCGCTCCTGGGCGGTGGACTTCCACTTGGCACAAGCACGCTGCTGCTCGGACCGGCGGGCACCGGCAAATCCACGATTGCGACGCAGTTTGCTGTTTCTGCGGCGGAGCGCGGCGAACACGCGGCCATGTACATCTTTGATGAGAACTTCGGAACGTTTCTATCACGCTCCCGAAAGTTGGGCATTGCTGTCGAACCGCACATCGAGAGCGGGATGCTGACGATTCAGCAGGTGGATCCGGCCGAAATGTCATCGGGTGAACTTGCGGCCACCGTGCGACGCGCTGTTGACGGTACACATGGAACACGTGCGCGCGTCATCGTCATCGACAGCCTGAACGGATATCTCAACGCGATGCCCGAGGAGAAATTCCTCACCGCGCAGTTGCACGAATTGCTCGCGTTCCTCGGTCAGCAGGGTGTGGTAACACTCTTGTCCGTGACACAATCGGGCATGATGGGCTCGAATATGAGCACCCCGGTTGATACCACATACCTCGCCGACAACGTCATTCTCTTTCGATATTTCGAGGCGCACGGACATGTACGCCGCGCAATTTCTGTCGTAAAGAAACGAAGCGGCCGACACGAACTCACGATTCGCGAACTCACAGTTTCCGACAACGGGCTCGCTATTGGAGATCCGTTGGATGAATTCCAGGGAATCCTCACTGGGGTACCAACGTTCCACGGCGATCGCAAGTCACTCGTCGAGAGGCGACGTAGTGAGCACTGAACCTCTCGGCGAGCCAACGTCGAATGAATCGCGCGTACTGTTGCTGCCGCCCACGCAACGCGATGCGGAGGTAATCAGCAAAGTACTCGCGGCGGCCAACATCGAGTGCGTGGTCTGTCCGGATATGACAGTGCTGTGTAACGAAGTCTCCAGGGGACTCGCCGCCGTACTCGTATCAGAAGAAGCGTTACTCGCGACGCCCGACCGACTGATTTCGTGCGTGCACAGTCAGCCGGTGTGGTCCGATCTCTCGACAATCGTACTTTCCCGTTCAGGGGCAGAACTGCCGAAGCTCAGTGCCGTTTTGCCCTACCTGGGAAACGTTACTGTTGTCGAACGACCGGTTCGCATTACCACACTACTTAGTCTTGTGCGTTTGTGCCTGCGCGGACGCGAACGGCAATACCAGGTACGCGAACAGATGGCTCGGCAACAAGGTTCGGAGCTCGAACTGCGCAGCAGCGAAGAACGGCTGCTGCTTGCCGTGCAAACGGGCAAGCTTGGTGTGTGGGAGCTGGATCTCAACTCCAACGAAATGGTTTGCTCGGCCGAATGTAGAAAGAATTACGGCCGCAACTCCGATGATCAATTCAGTTATGAAGATTTGTGGCGCTCCGTGCACGCTGATGATCTGCAACGCGCACAGGCCGATGTTACGCGTTCGGTAACAGAACTTTCCGACTACGACACTGAGTATCGCACGGTGTGGCCGGACGGCTCCACGCATTGGGTGCTTGTGCGCGGTCGCCCCGCTCCCAGCAAAGGTGGTCACGCCGAGCGATTGGTTGGTGTAACGCTTGATATCACCGAACGAAAGCTGGCAGAGGAACAGCGCGCCGCACTGCTTGAGGCTGAACGCGCGGCCCGCAGTGAGGCGGAACGTGCCGGACAAATGAAGGATGAATTTCTGGCAACCTTGTCGCACGAGTTACGCACGCCGCTGAATGCGATACTGGGATGGTCGCAGGTGTTGTCGTTGCGCGCCCCAACCGGCGAAGAACTGGCCGAGGGATTGCGCACCATCGAACGCAACGCGCGGGCGCAGACGCAAATCATTGAAGACTTGCTGGACATGAGTCGTATCATCAGCGGAAAGGTGCGCCTGCAAGTGCAGCAGGTAAGTCTCGCGCCCGTTGTGCAAGGATCTGTTGATACGATGAAGCCCGCCATCGATGCGAAGCAGATCAAGATTGAAGTTGTGCTCGACCAGTTGATCGGCGTGGTGAGCGGCGATTCCAATCGATTGCAACAGGTGTTCTGGAATCTCCTCAGCAATGCCGTGAAGTTCACACCGCGCGGCGGCACCATTCGTGTTACGCTGCAGCAGAAAAACTCATATTTCGAAGTACGCATAACCGACAGCGGCGAGGGAATTGATGCTCAGTTCCTGCCGCGCGTTTTTGATCGATTCCGCCAGGCCGATGCATCAACCACGCGTCGGCACGGTGGTCTGGGACTGGGGCTTGCCATTGTCAGACAGATCGTTGATTTGCATGGCGGCAAGGTGAGCGCCGAAAGCGAAGGGCTGGGCAAGGGCACAACGTTTACCGTTGCTCTGCCGATGTTGACGGCTAATGAACTGTTGCACGTTACCGCCGAGCAACCGGTGCAGCGGGTGACCACATCCACTGTAATGGCAGATGTCGCCGAAGATGTGTATGGTGTGAAAGTGCTGGTGGTCGATGATGAGCCCGATTCGCGCGCGCTGGTCAAGCGACTGCTTGAGGATGCGCATGCGGTTGTTACCGCGGCGGGATCTGCAAAAGAGGCATTCGCGTTGCTGCAAACAGCGCGACCGGACGTGATTGTCTCGGATATTGGCATGCCCGAGGAAGACGGTTACGGTTTGATCAAACGCGTGCGTGCACTGAGTGCGAACAATGGTGGCGCAACGCCTGCAGTCGCCGTTACCGCCTACGCGCGTGCCGAAGATCGCGTGCACGCAATCCGTGCAGGATTTCAGCATCATCTGTCAAAACCGATTGAGCCGGCGGAGCTTATTGC
>JBDTTO010000320.1:0-4787 GCA_039930585.1 Gemmatimonadaceae bacterium | reverse complement strand
AATTTCTGTTTCTGACGGTCGGCGATCGGCAGCGCATGACACCCGCGCAGGATCCGAACTCTCCGCTCGGCAAAATTCTGCGTTTGACGCTGGACGGAAAACCGGCCCCTGGTAATCCGCAGGCGGGCAAAACTGGCGATGCAACCCTTGGCATCATCAATCCGCCGCGCGACACAGAAGCCGCAAAGAACGCAGCCATCGTGTACAGCTACACGTTTCCGGGCCCAAACCTCACGCCATCAGAAACATGGGCGAGTGGTTTCCGCACGCCGTACGGACTCGCGTTTGCGCCCGACGGGCGTTTGTGGGAAGTCGAACACGGTCCACGTGGTGGCGACGAACTCAACCTGGTTGAAGTTGGCAAGAATTACGGATGGCCACTCGTTTCGTATGCGGTGAACTACAACCAGGTGCCGATTCCGAGCCCTGACACGCGCACGGATCTTGTGAAGCCGGTGATTTACTGGACGCCAATTATCGCACCAGGAAGTCTCACGTTTTACAACGGCACAATGTTTCCGCAGTGGAAAGGCTCTGCGTTGATGGGCGGTCTCGCTACGCGCACGTTGAATCGCATCACGTTTGATGGCAAAGGCGGCGCGACATCAGCCGAACGTTGGGATGTTGGTCATCAAATTCGCGACGTCGCAGTTGGACCGGACGGTGCGTTGTGGATGATCGAGAACACGAGCACCGGCGGTTTGTTCAAGATCACGCCGAAATAGAGACCATCAACATGCCCACAAACGTTTACGCAGTACTGCGTCGCGCATCGCTGGCGACGTTATTGGTCGCGGCGCCTCTTGCGGCGCAGCAACCAGCGCCGGCTGAGCAATATCCCAGCAGCTGGAATGCCGCATTGGCCGAGCGTGCTGATGTGAAGTCGGCCATGGCGATGCTCGAGAAGAATTATCCGATGCAGCTTGATGAATGGATCAAGTTGACGGAGATGCCGTCGAAGTCCGGAAAAGAGCAGGCGCGCAGCACGTCCATCAAAGCGGTGTTCGAGAAGGAAAAGCTTCGCGTTTCTGTTGATTCGATTGGCAACGTGGTTGGTGTGCGGAATGGAACCGGTGGCGGTCCAACAATTGTCATCATGGCGCACATGGACGTTGTGTTTTCCAACGAAACGCCCAAGAAGGTGCGGCGCAGTGGCGACACATTGTTTGCGCCGGGCGTTGGTGACAACACGGCGTCGGTCGCAAACATGCTGGCCACAATTCGCACGATGAATGCAACCGGCTTCAAGCACAAAGGCGACATCATTTTTATCGCGACGGTGCAGGAAGAAGTGGGACTCAAAGGCGCGGCGTACTGGCTCGCTCACAATCCGCGTCCCGATTTGCTGATTGCACCCGATGGCGCGTTCGGCGCTGTTTCGTACGGCGCACTGGGCATTTACTGGACGAAGTATGTGTTCACGAGTCCGGGTGGTCACACGTTGGCATCACGCGGACGGCCGACGCCGGTGCGCGCTTTGGCCGAAGCCATTGATCGTCTGTATCAGATTCCGTTTGCAGCGTTGCCGGACGGTGCGGTGATGAACATTGGCCAGATTCACGGCGGCGAAATATTCAATTCGATTCCGCAGGAGTTGTACTTCACGGTCGATTTGCGCAGCCCCGATCCGGTGTTGATTGATTCACTCGACAAACTGATTACAAAGACCACGCAGGAAGTGGCCGACAAGCACAAGATTGGTTTGCGCGTCGAAGTTGATCAAAAAAATCAGGCCGGCGGTACCGCCGCACAACTCGCACCGGCGCGCGCACATCCGCTTGTACAAACCGCCGTCGACATCAACCGTTTCCTCGGCATCAGCATCGGCATGCCCGGCGCGCAGGAAGCAGTACCAACGGGCGCAACCGATGCGAACCCTGGAGTAGTGCGCAAGATTCCAAGTATTGCGATCGGCGGTTCACGTTCGAGCGGTGGTCATCAACTCACCGAGTATGCGTTTGCTTCATCCGCGCTTCCGTCAACGAAACTGTTGTATTTGCTGACGGCAACATTTGCTGATGGAATCAAGGTGGTGTCGGGTGCGAAGCCGGTGCCGTGATGTAGAGTGGTTCTTTTTTGTCGAAACGAGGCCCATCACGAATGATGGGCCTCGTTTCGTTTGTGGCTGGCGGACTATTTAGTCCAACGCAGTTTTCCGCACGCGGTCATAGCGAGGAGCGCGTGCATACGGAACGCGACGCTAGGTCGCGCCCTCCACGCGTGTAAAATAATACTTAGGTATTGACCTTAGTATTATCCGGTGATAGAATCTCTGTCAGATCGGCTAACCCAACCAATGGAACGGTGCTCAGATGGCTCAATCCGCAGTCGCTGACGATGTGTTTCACGCGTTGTCCAATTCCACTCGGCGGAAAGTTCTGGAGCAGCTGTCGATCGGACCGGCGACCGTCGGTGAGCTGGCGGCGCCGTTCGACATGAAGCTTCCCTCGTTCGTGCAACACTTGTCCGTGCTCGAAGAGAGCCGACTGGTGAAGTCGAAAAAGCACGGCCGCGTGCGCACCTACGAGATCGCACCCGAACGTTTCAAAGTCGCGGAGAAGTGGCTGGCCGAGCGACGTCAGTTGTGGGAAGACCGATTCGATCGCTTCGACGAATACGTCAAACAACTCAAAGAGAAGGAATCGCAAACATGAGCAAGCCCGTCACGATCAACCCGAAAATGGATTTCGTTATCGAGCGTTTCATTGACGCACCCAAGGCTCTGGTCTGGGATGCGTTGACGAAACCTGAACACATGAAAGAGTGGTACATGCCCAAGGTGTGGGGCCGTGTTGAGTCGGCCGAACTTGAATTGCGTGCCGGCGGCATCATCCGCATCGACATTGCAACCGGCGACGGCCGGGCCGTGCCCAATGTCGGTTGCGTTCTGGACGTCGTTCCGCAGGAGCGACTCGTGTGGACCTCCATGCTGTTTCCGGATTATCGCCCGGCAACATTCGACGACATTCCGATTACTGCCATCATGACGATGGAAACTGTCGGATCCGGCACGCGCTACGTGTTCACCGCACTACACCGTGACGAAGCTGACTTTGAGAAAGACAAAACGTCGGGCTGGGCGGAAGGGACGACGATCGCCGTCGATCAGTTTGTGGCGCACGTGATGTCGATGAAGAAATAGTTCGGCGCGAATTCAATGTTCGCACGATCAGCAGCGCCAAAAGCGGAATGCAAACGGCGTAGATAAACTGCGACCGCGACACGCCGATGCCGAACGGAAACCAGATGCCTGGCACGCCGATTGGATCGAGCAGTTCACCGCCGAACGTCAGCGCGATAATCGTGGCCAACGTTAGCAGTGCCAAGGTGCGCATCGGCCCGCCGCGGATGATGCGCGCCCCGATCACCACAAACAAAGCGATTGATACGAACCGACTTGCGCTCGCCATGCGGGCCGATGGGATAAACGCGCCAAAGAGTTCAGTCACCACCAGCCCACCGGCCAACACATCAACGGTGCGCCACGGACGCGCGGTCCAGCGATTGAACGCCATCGTCCACGCGGCGACCGTGGGGATCCACATGACTTTCGCAAGCAACGAATAGGTTGTCACGTCCATCACATCGGTCCATGCGACAATCGCATTGTTGAGGCGCCGGGCCGCCGACAGCGCGAGCGCGATGCTCGCGAAGACCAGGAAACTCTGGTGGCTGCTGCGCGGCCAACTCCAGAGAGCCAAGGCGATAAGCACGAACATTGCCAACGGCTCGACCGCATCAACGACGTAGCCGGCGATGGTTCGCTGCCACTGCCCACGGTGAAGCGCAGCCGCTACCGGTTGCGGAGCCAGCATGGGCGCACTGTGCACGCCGCCGCCGTCTGCGCTGGGACCGGATCTTGAAAGCATAAATGCGCGGATTGCCAGCACCCCACGAGTGCCTGCCACACCCGCGGGAAGCGCGAATCGCTGCGGTCGCGTGCCAACGACCCGCGGATGCGCGCCCAGCGTGCCCGATCCGCCCAATAATTGCCCGTTCCAGTAAAGCTCGTAGCCGTCTTCAACGAGCGTTGGTCCGAGAATGTCCCACGACGCGCTCCCGGACGGCACGTCGACTGCGCGCCGATACCAGGCGTAACCGGAATAGCCCGGATGACCGTGCGCCATCCAACCGCCGACGTAATCGGGCAGACCCACGTCACCGTCGTGGATACCGGGCGCCGCGGTCAAATCGATCGTCTCCCAATTGCTGTCGTCGGTATTGGCGTCCGCCCAGTGCGGGTCGTCGCCAGTGTGGAAACGCCACGAGCCATTGAGCAGCGTCGCCTGGGCCCGTAGCTCCGGCAAATCACGTCGGCCGCCGAACGCCAGATCGGCGGTCACAATCGCCAGCGTGCCGAGTGTCGCTGCGACGATGCCAACGAGCAGCTTGCGCTGAAGTGACGACGATTCGGACATAGCGGTAATTGCGTGAGGTTCAGTTAACTGCTGACGACAATTCCGGTGCAAATCTGGCAGCGATGAAGATAGGCTTGAAGGAGTTCGGTAAAACTGTTGGGGGCCATGGAGTAAGATCCGCGTGGCAGTCGGCCGCCGCCGGCGGATGAAGTGAGCCAAACTCCTCGTCCTGCACTATGCGAATCGTCTCGACGGCCTCAGCCGCGGGGCGTACTTTTAGTCTCTTGAGCGAAATTCCTGTTCGCATCGAGTTTCCCATCCGACGAACGAGTCCCCGCAGCGAAAGGCGAGAACTATGGCCGAAGTACCGGAGCGGCTCTCAACGCCCCTCGCCGATCGCTACCGTATTGAGCGCCGCCTCGGCGAAGG
>JBDTTO010000319.1:0-4790 GCA_039930585.1 Gemmatimonadaceae bacterium | reverse complement strand
TGGGCGACGCACGAGGATCTGTGACGACGGTCAATGAACCATCTGCCGCGCAATCAAGCACAGACTTCTTGATGTCCGCTGTAAATCCCGACTCATTACAAAACGCGAACAGTGTGCCAACCTGAATGCCGGCAGCGCCTTCTGCGCGTGCACGTACAAGTTCGTCGGGCGTTCCGGCTCCGCCTGCAATCCAGAATGGTAAACCGAGTTCGCGAATCTTTTCGAGATCAACCACATCGCGATCACCATATACCGGTTCGCCGAGTTCGTTGAACGTTGGTGTGCCGCGCGCGGGCGCGTTGTGTCCGCCGGCAGTTGGTCCTTCGATAACAAATCCATCAACTCGGCCCGAAGACTTCCGCGCGAGTGTTGTTGCAAGCGAGTGTGATGCCACGATCGCAATAAAGCGCGGACGTTTCAACGCAACCGAAATGTCAGTTCCGATTTGCTTCGGTTCAAAAGTAATGGTCGAAATCGCGCCACTTTCGTTGTCTTCAACATCCAGTCGGAGTGTTGCGGTCTGATGTTGCGACAGTGCATCCAATGCAGCGGGTATTTCGCGCGGAATGCCGGCGCCCATTAACACATAGTCCACATCGGCGAGCATTGCTCCGTAGAGCAGCGCGAGATTCGGAAGTTGAAGTTTGGTCAGCAGATTGATTCCGACCGATCCTGAATGGCCTTCCTTTGCCAGGAACACTTCGACAAAACTTGCAACAACCGTCAGTTGCTGCCGAGTGATGCCAGACTGCAGGCGGTACATCGACAGCAGTGCGTATGATCGTTCAGGCGGTCGGCCGTCTTCGCGGAAATAATGGTCGAGAATTTGTTGACCAACGCCGGCGACGGGAAATGCGGCGATCGCTCTTCGCAAGTGACCTCCAACGTCGCCATCCTGAAGGCGCCGAATGAGCGTGGTATCCAGCGCTGTGCCGGAGACAACTCCCAACTGACCGCTGCGCGCCACTGCGTTGGCGAGTTTCCAACCGGAGACGCCAACGCCCATTCCACCCTGGATGATGAGCGGAAGCGTATTCTTCGAATTCATGAGAGCCTGGCGAAGGTTTCAAGCCGTCTTCAGCCCGCATGCATGATCCGAACTTTCTGAGGCGATCGGATTGCGATCGTGACGGCTGCAGGAAGACTGCACAAGCGTCTGTAATCGTTCTGTCAGCGAATACCTGAGATATTTCAGGCATTCCCTGTACCTCGCCGGCGCGAATCGATACAGCTTTCAAAGATTGCCGTTTGTTTTCGTAACACGAGCGCGCTTCCAACTTTCCCGCCCGTCGAGTTTCGGACATCACTGGAGCAGGCGCTTGCCGTTCCGGAACCGACGAACGACGATCTGGAAGGACTGCTGCAAGCTCTGCGTCGCCGATTGCAGACGAAGGATGGTTCGACGATGCAAACGATTGCGGTGCTACGGGCAGAAATTCTGGTGAAAGCCGGGCGTCAGGACCGCGCCGGTGTTGAATTTGAAATTGAAATCGCGGATGCGTTTGTGGCGACGAGCGTGCGCACGAAGGAATCACGCACGCCGCTTGCAGAGCGTCCCCAAAATGATTGAAATGCGAAAGTCGCCGAAGCTGCGAACGCGTGAGTTTGTTGGTGATTTAAGTCCGCTCAGCCAGCGGTCGCGGTCGAAGTCGTTTATCGTTGCATTGTGATATTCGGTTAACAGCGCGCGAAGTTGGTGAGCGTCTGCGAAACATTACGTTGGCGACCGTGCTCAACGTTGAACAGGCGCAGCGTCTGCTGCCTGGTACTGCGTCAATCAGTATTCTTGCATACGAGCGCAATCGCACCGACAGACCGGCGATTGCTGCGTGGAATGACCTTTCGGGCGTCACTGGTGAAAGAGTTGGGTCAGGTACCGCAACCGGAACTGGAACCTGATTGACAACGCGGGCACGATTGCGGAATGCAACGTTCTGATCACCGCGCCATGTTGGAACCTGAGGTTAGACAATCGTTCATGACCACGCTCGCGAACATTTGGCGTCGCAAAACCACGATCATAGCGGCGCTCTCCGTACTTGGAATTGGCGCTCATCTTCTTCTGCGGTTTGCGTGGCACACGGATCCTGAAATTTCGCGCATTCCGTTGTTTGTCACGTTGATCGTCGGTGGCACGCCGATGCTGTACGACTTGCTGCGTAATCTGTTACGGCAGGAATTTGGCTCCGATTTGCTGGGTGGCATCTCGGTGATCACGTCGGTACTGTTGGGCGAATACCTGGCGGGTGCGATCATCGTATTGATGTTGGCCGGTGGTCAGGCGCTCGAGAGTTACGCGCTTGGCAGTGCGTCATCCGTGTTGGCAGCACTCGCGAAACGAATGCCTTCGGTTGCGCATCGGAAGCTCGAGACTTCGATTGAAGATGTGCCGCTGCTTGACGTAGCAATTGGCGATACACTGATCATCTATCCGCACGAAATTTCGCCGGTGGACGGTGTCGTCACTGAAGGTCACGGTTCGATGGACGAGTCGTACCTGACTGGTGAACCATTTCAGATTTCGAAGACGAGTGGCTCGACCATTATCTCGGGCGCGATCAACGGCGAAGCCGCGCTGACCATTCGCGCAACCCAACGGGCGGCTGATTCACGACACGCGCGCATCATGGAAGTCATGCGCGAGTCGGAAAGCCGTCGTCCGCAACTCCGACGCCTGGGCGATACGCTTGGCGCGATCTACACACCGGTTGCACTGGCGGTCGCAATTGCCGCGTGGATTCTGAGTGGAGATCCCACACGATTTCTCTCGGTGCTGGTTATTGCGACGCCCTGCCCTTTGCTGATTGCGATTCCAGTGGCGATCATGGGCTCAATTTCGTTGTGCGCGCGCCGAGCGATCATTGTGCGAAGCCCGGTGGTGCTGGAGCAAATAAACGAATGCCGCACGGCCATTTTTGACAAAACGGGCACGCTCACATACGGCGAGCCGAAACTGACGGAGCAAGTAGCAGCCGCCGGCTTCAGTGCCCCTGAAGTGTTGCAACTTGTTGCGAGTCTTGAGCGCTATTCAAAACATCCGTTGGCGCGCGCCATCGTGTCCGCGGCAGAGACGGGTGTCGCCGTACCCGCTGCCACCGATGTTTCGGAACAGCCGGGACACGGACTGCGCGGCACGGTGAACGCACGACAAGTGTTCGTAACCAGTCGCAAACAGTTGCTTGAAGATCATGTGGCGGGTTCAGAGCAACTGCCGATAGCGGCAGGTGGTCTTGAGTGCGCCATTGTAGTGGACGGACACTACGCGGCCTCGTACCGCTTTCGCGATGCGCCGCGCGCCGAGAGTAAATCATTTATTGGACATCTCTCGCCGAAGCATCACTTTGCGCGCGTGATGATTGTGTCCGGCGACCGCGAGGCAGAAGTGAAATATCTCGCTGCGCAGGTTGGAATTTCCGAGATCTTTGCGCAGCAGAGCCCTGAGCAAAAGCTGGCTCTCGTGCGCAAGGAAACCGCCGCCGCGAAGACGTTGTACGTGGGCGATGGCATTAACGATGCGCCAGCAATGATGGCGGCAACGATCGGAATGGCGATCGGACAAAACAGCGATGTGACCGCCGAAGCGGCGGGCGTTGTCATCATGGACAATTCGCTCACGAAGGTGGACGAGTTCATGCACATTGGTCGCCGCATGCGCAGCATAGCGTTGCAAAGTGCCGTGGGCGGGATGGCACTCAGCATGATCGGAATGGGCTTTGCCGCGACCGGACACATGTCCCCCGTTACCGGCGCCATTGCGCAGGAAGTGATTGATGTGCTGGCCGTGTTGAACGCGTTGCGGGCCGCATTTCCGCCGCGGGTTTTGCATGACCTCTAGCCCGTGGCACACGCAGTCGTGGGAGAGTGTGTTGTTGCAACTACGCTCCGTCGCTACAGGGTTGTCGACTGCGGACGTAGTTGCGCGTCAGAAGACGGACGGGCCGAATGAGATCGCTGAAGCGAAACGCGTCAACGTGTGGCAGATATTTCTTGGTCAATTCAAGAGCATCATTATCTGGATCTTGTTGGTGGCAGGTGTTGTGTCGGCGGTAGTGCAGCAACGGGTCGATGCGTTCACCATACTTTTGATTGTGGTGCTCAATGCCGCCATTGGATTTTATCAGGAATATTCAGCCGAAGAATCAATTGCGGCACTCCGACAAATGACGGCCCCTCGCGCCACGGTGCGACGCGACAACCGCGTTATCACCGTTGCTGCGTCCGAAGTAGTTACGGGCGATGTTCTCGTGCTGGAGGCCGGTGATGTTGTGGCCGCGGATGCACGGATCATCACGTCGTCGACGCTTCGCTGCGTGGAATCGACGCTTACCGGTGAGTCGGAAGCGGTATCAAAACGCAGTGAGGTTGTACCAAAGTCCGACGTCCCGTTAGGTGATCGGATCAACATGCTGTTCATGGGCACGAGCGTGGCCGCGGGATCGGGTGAAGGGGTGGTGGTGGCCACGGGTATGCAGACGGAATTGGGGCAGATTGCGGGGCTGATTCAGATGACCGGCGACGATGCAACGCCGCTGCAACGGAATCTGGACTCATTCGGACGAATATTGGTGTGGGCAGCGCTCGGTATTGTCGCGCTGTTGTTTGTACTCGGACTTCTGCGCCAAACGCCGTTGCTCGAACTTTTCATGACAGCAGTGGGACTCGCTGTTGCCGCGGTGCCGGAGGGATTGCCAGCGGTTGTGACGGTAGCCTTGTCGGTTGGTGTGTTGCGAATGGCGCGTCAGCGTGTGTTGGTGCGAAAGATGGCCGCGGTCGAAACACTCGGAGCGACG
>JBDTTO010000318.1:0-4792 GCA_039930585.1 Gemmatimonadaceae bacterium | reverse complement strand
CGTGACGGCGATCCCCGCCCTCGTGAACGGCATGGCCGGCGATCTCTCGTTCGCGCTCGGGCGCTACCTCGACCGCGGCGCGCTCGCGTCGGGTGAGCTCTCCGAGGCCGGTCTGTTCATTCCGGAGACGCACTTCTATCAGGGTTCTTTCATTCCGCAGGACGTCAACGCGGATTGGGGCAACATGCAAACGGCGCGCTGGACGGCCGAGTCGGGATTGCGGCGCATGAAGGAAGTGCTGGGCGCTGCGTTTGACGCGAACGTCAACACGCCGCGCGCGTATTTGTACGCCGGTTTTGCCAATCGGCTGCTGGGCGAGAACGTGTGTGCTGCGGTTATTGACGGCGGTCCATCGCAAAGCGACAGCGTCTACTTTCAGCGCGCCGACAGTTTGTTTACTCGTGCGTTCACGTTGGCAACGGCGCTCAACAACACCAACGTTGCAAACGCCGCGCTTGGTGGACGTGCGAGTGTGCGTGCGTGGCTTGGCAATTGGACTGGTGCGGTCGCCGACGCCACGCTTGTACCAACTGCGTTCGTGTTCAATGCAATTTTTTCGACCAACACAGTTCGTGAGAATCTCGATCTCGTCAACCAGACGCTGACGCGCAGCGAATCATCGGTATTCGGTACGGTGTACGCGGGCAACAACAAGGAGCCACGCGCAACGTGGGATACGGTGAAGACAGGAACGGCAGTAACAAAAGGCGCGAACGGTACACCGGTGTTTCGCCAGACAAAGTTCAAGACGCTCGCAACACCCGTCGCGCTCACCAAAGGTGTTGAGATGTTGCTGCTGCGTGCAGAAGCATTGCTTCGCACGGGTGATGTGAACGGTGCCATGACATTGATCAACACTGAGCGCGCGACCTTTGCGCTCGCGCCACTTACAGCGACAACTGCAGCGGCGGCGTGGCCAATCCTGCAGTCAGAACGCGGACTCGTGTTGTGGCTCGAAGGGCGTCGCCTGTGGGATTTGCGGCGCTGGCTGGTTGAAGGCACCAACACCTTCCTGCAGAGTCGCGATAAATGTTTGCCGCCGAGTGCGGATGAGCAGGCGTCGAATCCGAACTTGCGGTAAATCGGTTCAACAAAAGCCGAAAAAAATGGACGCGGATGAGGCGGATTTAGCAAACAGCATTTCGCAGATTGCTTCTTCGTGGGTTTAGGATCCGCGTAGCTTTTCAAGATCCGCGTTCATTTTTTTGGAAACTGCGCTCGGGTCAATCGAAATTTGTGATTGGCGCCGAAGCCGCCCGATCAACTCGGTTTCAACACCATGCCGCGGCCTTCACCTTTGCGTTCGCCGTTCAGGTACGCCACGGTGCCATTCACAATCACCGCGTTGAAGCCAATCGCGTATTGAAACGGATCTTCGTATGTCGCCTTGTCGATTACAGTGTTCGCATCAAACACGGCAACGTCCGCTGGCAATCCAATCGCTAACCGCCCGCGATCCTTGAGGCCAATACGCGACGCCGGCAGCGCCGACATTTTGTTGATCGCCTGCGCGAGCGTGAGTGCTTTCCGTTCGCGCACATAACGACCAAGCACGCGCGCAAATGCTCCCAAGCCGCGCGGATGCGGACTGCCACGACGTGTCGGACCATCAATCGCCGGTGCGCTGCCGTCGCTGCACACCATTCCCTGCGGGTGCGACAGAATGCGATCGATATTGTCCTCGCTCATCGCGAATCCAACCATGCCGACATTGCCACCGCTGCGACGCAGCAGCTGCGTGCACAGTTCGTAAGGATCGATTCCAACGGTTGTTGCATAGGCGCCAAGCCGCTTGCCCTCAGCCGCACGGTCAGCGTCGGCACGCACTGACGTGATGTGTACGTTGCCCCATCCACCAATCAGTTCAACTTTGTCGAGCGTCGCTTGTTTGATGCGCGGTGCGACGGACGGATCTGACAGTCGCGCGAGAAATGCATCCGTTCCGCCGTCGCGACTCCACACGGGAAACAAATTCGTCAGCCCGGTTGAATACGCGGTGTACGGATAACGATCGAACGCGACATCCAATCCATCCTTGCGCGCGGTGGCCACGCGTGCGAACGCGTCATCAAGCTTGTTCCAGTTGCGCGGCCCCTGCGTTTTGAGATGCGATATCTGCAACGGACAACGCGCGCCGCGCGACACCGCGATTGACTCGTCAATCGAATCGAGCAGATGATCATCTTCGTTTCGCATGTGCGTTGCGTACGGCAGTTTGCGCGCACTGAGCGGTTTACACAGCGCAATAAGTTCGGCGAGACTCGCAAACGCACCTGGTGTGTACTCAAGCCCCGACGACGCACCGCACGCACCAGCGGCCAGTGCGCTCTCAACAAGCGCCGTCATGCGATTCATTTCCGCGGCGGTCGCTGGCCGGTCGTCGTTGCCCACCACGCTGCCGCGGATGCTGCCCAACCCCACCATGCACGCGACGTTCACCGAAGATTTCATCGTGCGAAATGAGTCGAGCCATCTGGCGAAACTGTCGGGCCCGTCGACGCCATCGGAGCTGCCATCCTGCCCGCCGACGATCGTGGTAACGCCTTGTCGAATCACGGATTCCGCGCGCGGATCGCTGGTGAGTGAACCGTCCGCATGCGAATGGATGTCGATGAAGCCTGGCGAGACCACGAGATTACGCGCGTCAATTTCCTGTGTCCCACGCTCCGCAATGCGTGGCGCGATCGCCGCAATACGACCGTTCGTAATCGCAATGTCGCGCAGTGCACCGGCGGCACCAGTGCCGTCAAACAACATGCCGCCGCGAACGACGATGTCGTGGTCCGCGCGTCTCATCAGCAATGACGGAGCGCCAACTACGGTGAGAAGTGAAGCGGCACCGGTGCCGACAAAATCGCGTCGAGAGGTCATGAGATTCGTTGGCCGGAAGATGGTGAACGGGGCGGTCTAAAATTTGCACGCAATGCTTGAAGATCACGAGTTTTGCCGCTCATCTGACGCCGGAAACTTGGCGTCACGGCGCCAGATCAGCGAATCAAACCACGAATCAAACTCTGTCCCGCACTTCAGGAAATTCATGAAACGTCTCGCCTCGCTCGTCCTTGCAGCCGCGCTCGCAGCCAGCCCGGCTTCGGCACAAGTCCTGTTGAATGACCATTTCAACGGAGAAAATGGTGGCCTGACGTACCTGGGTTACGCCGGGTTCGCGAACTGGGCGGTCGTTGGAAATGTCGATCTGGTCAAGAGCGGCGACTTCGGCATTACCTGCCCGAGCGGCGCCTGCGTCGATTTGGATGGCACAACAGGCCCCGGCCACATGTTCTCGCTGCAGAACTTTGGATTCGCATCGGGCGACATCATGC
Source organism: Gemmatimonadaceae bacterium (assembly GCA_039930585.1). GTDB lineage: Bacteria > Gemmatimonadota > Gemmatimonadetes > Gemmatimonadales > Gemmatimonadaceae > Gemmatimonas. Next base: position 1,469 of record JBDTTO010000318.1, on the reverse strand, counting down.
GCATTTCGTTTGACGTCAGCGGCAATCAACGTGGCGGCGGAGCCGATGTGTTCTCGATGGGACTGAATTTCGCCGGCAATACGCAGCTCGGTGCGTACGCGGGCACGGGCGGATTCTCATCGGTCTTCGGCTCATCCCTGTTTTCGAGCAGTTACACGGTGTCCACGGGCATTGCCGATAACACGCCATTCTCGACGTGGTCGTTCCAGTTCCAGGCAATCGATCCGGGCGCATTCCAGCTCGTTTTCGGAACGACCAGCGCCGACAACGTCGGTCCGTTGCTCGACAACGTGAGCGTCGAGCGCTTCTCACGTCAAACGGTTACGCCAGAGCCGTCCACCTGGGCGATGCTCGCGTTCGGTCTGGGTTCAGTTGGTTTCGTGTCACGTCGTCGCGTGCGTAAGGCGTAATTCGCCAGGCGCAGTACGATGTAGCGACAGCGGTTCCATCAAGATTGCAGCGCCTCGAGTCCAACACGGATTCGGGGCGTTGTTGTTTTGGGGGTTGGGTGCGTCTTCGAATGAAGTCGTACTGAAGGCAAGTCGGGTATTTTCACGCGGAGACGCGGAGGAAGCGGAGACGCGGGGGGCGTGGAATGAAATGGTTCGAAATGCAATGAATTGATGATGAAATAAAAAATTTGAAGACTATGATCGATTCAACTATTTCAACTTTCTATTTGACTCCGCGTCTCCGCTTCCTCCGCGTCTCCGCGTGAAATTTCCTCTAGACGACATTACGGCGTGCATTATTCACGAAGCGCTGAAAATACACAAAACATTCGGTCCGGGCCTTCTCGAATCCGCGTACGAATTGCTCTTGCAGCGCGCGCTGATAAAACAAGGTCTACGCGTGGAGCGACAACGCCTCGTCAGTTTCAGTTACGACGGCATCATCTTCGAAAAAACATTTCGCGTTGACTTGTTGGTCGAGGACGTTGTCGTAGTCGAAGTCAAATCGGTAGAGCATGCGAAACCCGTACATTCAAAACAGCTCCTCACATATTTGCGACTGATTAAGCTTCCAGTTGGACTGCTCCTGAACTTTGGAGCAGCGACGATGAAGGAAGGCACCGAACGAATTGTGAATCGGCTCGACCCTGCCAGATCCCCACTGTTACGCGTCAATCGCCGAGCCGAGCCAACCGGATAGCGTGTCGCTGACACTCAGCACGCCGTTCTCCAAATCATAAAATTCCCAAAAACATTTCCCCGCATTCGCTGATACTTTTCGCGCATGCGAATTCTGATCCATATCCAATGGCCGGTGAAGGCCTGGAGCATTCCCGACGCGCACGTGGCCGCGCTTCATCAGGCGTTCCCCGATGTCGAGTTTGTACGTGTCCACAACATCGATGACGCCGCGCGCGCAATTCTTGATGTCGACGCTGCATTCACGCCCAGGATGACGGCCGAGATGGTGGCCAGCGCGCCGCGACTGCGCTGGGTGCACTCGCCCGCCGCCGCCGT
>JBDTTO010000317.1:0-4799 GCA_039930585.1 Gemmatimonadaceae bacterium | reverse complement strand
TGTGAGGCCACCCGCTTGCGGCGGTGAGCTGGCGCACCGCATCGCACGGGCATTCGGGATGGGTACGCTGGCAAAACGATAGAGTTACTGTACTGTTGAGTCACGCCAGCGCGGGGCAACGTTTCAATCAAATCACCTCAAGATGCCGGTGTTGATGAATTTTCAGACGAGTCTACAAACGCGCCAATTCCGGTTCCGCACCAGCGCGTTTCTCACGCTCGCGTTCGCTGCCCTGACTTCATGTGATCGTTTCAAAGGTGATCCTGGCGGAGACCTTGCGATCGTGCAACGTCAATTTGACAGCGCATCCGCTGTTCGCGATTCAATTCTGCTGCGCGCAAAGGCCGAGCAGGATTCGATGTTTGCCATCACCGATTTGGGGCCGAAAATCGATCGCGTGCATCTCGCGCCACTCGAGCCGATGCCAATGCGAGGAAAAATCTCGCGGGCGGAAACGCTGGGCGACAGCATCGCGCAGGCCCGCGCGAATGAGCTGGTCGCGCAAACCCGCACGAAAGTAAAATTTGACACCGCGCGTGGAGAAATACGTCTGGAAGGAAGTCCTCCCGCCGCTCGGCCCGTGCTGATGACGAACAAAGGCACCACGAAAATCGCCCTGAACGGCATGGGCATTGAGGGTTTGAATCAGCTGGTCGGATCGGAAGTTGTCGTGCGGGGAATGCTCGCGAGTCCGCGCGACATTGTTGTGTCCGGCTTCAGCGTCCGCACTGTGAACGGACTTCCGGCGATCGACGGTCGTCTGTTTCAACCCCTTGGTGGCGGTTGGGCGGTAGAACTCAGTGATCGCACAGGCACGCGCAAATTCGCCGCAATTCCACAAGCGTTGCAGGCATTCGAAGGTGCGCGTGTCTGGATTGTGGACGAACCAGGCAAAGGAAGCCCGCAGCTATACGGCGTGATTACACGCCGATAGCTCGGTACACGCCGTAATCGACGGTCAGCTCTCTCTGATTGCCGCCATCGGTGTTTCGCGATAGACATCGCGACTCGTCAGAAAACCGATCAGCATCGTCAGCAACAACATTCCGCCGGCAATCGCAAATGTCGGCAGCAGTGCCGGATCGAATTCGTCCTTGAACACAAAGTGCGTGAGTGCCCACGCGCCACCGAGTGCGAGCAGCATTCCCGTGAGCGCTCCCAGCGCGCCAAGTGCGCCGTATTCCGCCAGCAACACGCGCGCTACCTGAGCGCGTGACGCACCAAGCGTGCGAAGCAAAACGCCTTCGCGAATACGAGCGCGACGCGTGGCGGCAACTGCGCTGAATAACACCGGAATTCCCATGGCCAGTGCGAATGCACCAAGGAATCGCACGGCAAGTGTTACGCGTGAAACAATGCTACCAATCGTTTGACGCACGAGCGTGAGATCCAGACTCGATACGTTCGGGAAACGACGCACGGCATCGCGCTGCACAGCGGCGACCGCGGGGCCAGGTGGGACGTTGGCTACAACAACAAACTGCTGGGGTGCCGCGCGAATTCCGGCGGGTTCGAACACGACGAAAAAGTTTGCTTCAAAACGCGCCCAATTCACCGTTCGCAAATTCTGTACAACAGTTTTGACGGGAACGCCCTGCACGTTCCAGATAATCGTGTCGTTCAAGGCCACACCCATGTCGCGCGCGAGGCCGTCTTCAATTGAAATAACAAACGGCGCATCGGGATTGGCCGCGCGTGATTTCGCGCGCGTTGCCGAGTCAGCAAACCATGTTCCGGCCGACAATACTTCCGAACTCACCAGTGTGTCCCGATACGTTGACCGATACTCTCGGCGCAATGACCAACCGGCGCGACGCGCTGCAGTGTCTTGCTGCAATTGCTGCGTCGTGCGTCCGTTGATGGACTGAATGCGCATCGTCACGATGGGCGTTTGTTGCACAATCGGATGACCACTGCTTTTGATCAGCGAATCGAGTGGAGCCGCTTGATTGTCCTGCACATCAAAAAACAGCAGGTTGCCCGGTGAAACCGACTCGGTCAGTTCGATGCGGCGCAATTGATTTGACTGCACCAGATACACAGTTGTAAGTAAAAACGCGCCAAATCCAAGTGCGAGTGTAACCGCTCGGGTTTGATTCGCCGGCCGATGCAGATTCGCGATGCCCTGACGCAATGTGAAAGTCCAGGTCGGTCTTACGATTCGTCGCGCGAGTCCAATCAGAAGCGATGACGCGGCGTAAAGAACGAGTCCCGCGCCAGCAATGGCCGCACTAACCCAGAGTCCATCGCGAATGCCGCCCATGCGTTGGGCCGTGATCGCAACGATGCTGACAACCAACAACACATCAACCGCCATGCGAAGGGGATCCTTCCACTCGCGTGGCACGCTGCCGCTATCCGTGTTACGACGGAGCGCCTGCAACGGCGAAATGCGACGCAACGCCAGTAACGGCCGAAGCGCAAACACCAGGGACACCCACACACCCGTTAGCAAACCCACCATCAGCGCGCGCGCTTCCAATGAGACTTGCACGTCCAGCGGCAGAAAGTCGCCGACAATTTTCGGAAACCCGTATTGCACCGCAACGCCCAGTGCTGCACCTGCGGATGCGCCAACCAATCCCATCGCGGCCGCTTGCACGACGTACAGCGCCAACACCTGGCGACTTGTTGCACCAAGGCACCGGAGCATTGCAACCGTGTCAATTTTTGCGGCCACAAAAGCGTTCACGCCGCTGGCGACGCCAATGCCGCCCAGCAACAGTGCAACCAAGCCGATGATGCTCAGAAAATTTGCCAGACGTGAAACAGTGCTCGTTAAATCACGTTCAGTTTCGGTCACGGTGCGCACGCGAATGCGAGCACGCGGCGTTGCCGTCAGTTGGCTGCTGTCCGCACTCTGAACGGCTGCGGTCAGAAGACTGTCTTCTTCGGCGTCGTCAGCTTGGGCCTGTCCGCGCGATGGCGCGCCTTCACGTGCTTCACGTTCTTCTCGTTGCGCCGATCGTGGGTCAAGTTCGCGACGCAATGCACGCGCAAGTGTCGCGGCTTCGCGCGGACCTGATCTGGTTGCCGGCATTTGCAACACCGCGTCGTAGTCGGCGCGACTTCCAAAACGAATTAGTGCCGTTTCGTTCAACCAGCGGGAAGCGATATAAACGCGCGGACCAATGACGCCAGTAATTGCTGCATCACCAGGAACGTTTCCCAGCGTACCCGCAATCAGAAACAGCTTGTCACCCAGCTTGAGTGAATCGCCAACTTTGGTATCGAGCGACACAAGCAGCGACGGATCAACCAATGCAACCGCTTCATTTTGCAGACGTGCGAACGCTTCGGTTGGCATCGATTCAATGACGCCGTAAAACGGATACCCCGGTGAAATCGCACGCAACTGTACGAGGCGCGTGCCACCACTGAGAGGAGCAAGCGCCATCGACGCCAGACTGGTCAAGCGCGCACTCTTGATGCCCGTGCCTGACAATGAATCCAGTAATGAATCCACTGAAGCCGGAAACGCAGCGCGTGTTTCGAGACCGAGATCGCCGCCCAACAAAGTGCGGGATTGCTCGCGAATGGAACGTGTTACGTTGTCGGCGAATGAATCGATCGCTACCAGCGCCGTTACACCCAGCGCGATGGACGACATATAAAGCGCGAGACGTTTCCGCGCGGTGCGACTTTCCTTCCAGGCGAGCCGCAGCAGTCCTTGCGTGGTCATGAGGTCGCGACGCGATGATCCGTGTCTTCGACCACCACACCATCACGCAGCCGAATGGTGCGCTGCGTGCGCCGAGCGAGTCCGACGTCGTGCGTGACGAGAACAATCGTGCAACCACTTTCGCGATTGAGCTCTTCCATCAACTGCACAATTTTCTCGCCGGTGGATTCGTCGAGATTTCCGGTTGGCTCATCGGCAAACAGAATGCGCGGCGTGTTGACGAATGCACGCGCCAGCGCGACACGTTGTTGTTCGCCGCCCGACAGTTGCTGCGGAAAGTGGTGAAGCCGATCACCGAGTCCAACGCGAATCAACAAGTCGCGCGAAAGCGCGGCGGCCTGTGTCACGGAAATGACGCCGCGAAGTTCGAGCGGCACCTGAACGTTCTCGATCGCGGTGAGCGTCGGAATGAGCTGAAAGCTCTGAAAGACGAATCCAACCTTTTCGCCTCTGAGTGCGGCTCGTTGATCTTCGTCGAGCCGTCCCATATCAGTTCCGTCCAGCGTTACCGTTCCGCGAGACGGCGTATCCAGCCCCGCCAATAACCCCAGCAGCGTAGTTTTCCCACTGCCCGATGGACCGACTATGGAAACGAACGCTCCCTGGGCTATTTCAAAGTTGACGTCGCGCAGGACAGTGAGGCGCTGGGCCCCACTCGGATAATCCTTGGTCAGGTCGTGAGCAACGAGCATGCGAATTGAGAAGAAGGGAAACCGGCGCAGCTATCGCGCGCTTCGGAAAGTGCTGATGCCGCTCTTGGCGCTCGCACCGATGCTGCTGGTGGCCTCGGCCTGCAGCAATGGCAAGAAAGCGCCGGTCGACAGCAGTAAGCTTTCAAAATCAACCTTGAGCGACACAACTGCCGCAACCGGTCAATCGGCTAACCTCGCCAATGGTGCGCGAAAGGCGCGCGTGGTCATACTCGGCACCAGTCTGACGGCGGGACTCGGGCTCGATCCCAGCGAGGCATACCCGGCTCTCCTTCAACAGTTGGCTGATTCCGCAAAATTCAATGTCAACATCGTGGCCGCAGGTTTAAGCGGCGAAACCTCGGCCGGCGCGTTGCGGCGTGCCAGTTGGGTGCTTGATCAACCGGCCGACGCCGTCGTGTTGGAGG
>JBDTTO010000316.1:0-4803 GCA_039930585.1 Gemmatimonadaceae bacterium | reverse complement strand
CGTCCAGTCCGTTGTGTCCGACGGTAGTTAATCGGTAGGCAGTTTCTGCAGTTACTTGGTCGCCTGCAACCACTCCCAAACAATCCGCGAACAGTCCGCAATCAGGCGCTGGGCGACGGCACCATCCGCCACGCCCTTGGTCAGGACCGCGATCGCGTACGGCCGCCCGACGGCTGGATAGACCAAACCAGCGTCATGATACACTGCGGTGATTGAACCGGTTTTGTGGGCCACCCGCGTGCCCGGAGGCAGGCCGGCCGGGATTTCGTCGTTGAAGGCCTGTTCCTCAAGGATCGACAACATGTCCGCCGTGGATTTCTGGCCGGCCACCTTGCCGTCCTGCAGCGCCACAAAGAGCGCCACGAGGTCATTGGCCGTGGTGGTGTTGTTGAGCCCCTTCTCGAACGCCAGGTCGTCCTCGACGCCACGCCGCACCAGCATTTGTGTCGCCCCGAATTTCCGCGTCAACGCCGTGATGCTGGGCGCGTCCAACAGCTCAATCAGGGCGTTTGTGGCCAGGTTACTCGAATGCGTGATCATCCGGACCGCCAGGTCGCGGAGCGGCACCGGCATACCAATCAACTTGTACACGGTGCTGTCGCTGTCCTCCTTCGAGTCGAGCGAATACGCCGAGCCATCGACAATGCTCTTGAATTCGTTCTTCAGTGTGAGCGTTTGATCACTCTTCAGTTTCCCCGATTCGAACTCGCGAAAGAGAGCAAATAATACGGGCACTTTCATCGTGCTGGCCGCATGAAAGACACTATCGCCGTTAATTGCGAGCGCGCGCGCGCCACCGATTTCCCGAATGGAAATGCCAACCTGGGCACCCGGTGTTTGCGCGATGCGCTCAACCAATCGCGAAAGCACGCTCTCAACGGACATTTGTTGCGCGGGCAGCGTCAGCGTTGTCACGACTGTGTTAAAAATCAGGGCAATCAGCGTCTTATTCATGATTCAATGGTGGCGCAAATCATGTTCACTGCGCAATGTGTTGCAGTGGGTAACTGTATCACTTTTTCCGCTTCTTTGTTACGGCAGCACCATTCGCTCGTCGCCCAATCGCGATCCTCGTCTGGAACCATGCCCTGACCGTGTGAGCAACATGTTCCTGCCAACCTTGTTCGAAGCGAACCTCGAAGACTTTCCGAGTGAAGGCCTGCCACGGTTGCGCTTTGTTGCGTGCCGTCTCGAACGGGCCGCCGCTGCGATGACTCGTGTCACGGTGGAGCTCGACGGTCCACTCCATGGCCAGCGCATCAACACAAAGGCCGAGGGAAGCACATGTGTGGGTGGAGATATGCGACTCGCGGCGCAGGCTATGCTGGACGCGTTGATGGAAGCGACCAAAGGTGTGCTCAAGTTTGATTTGATTGGCGTGAAGCCCATTCGCGCATTCGATACCAATGTTGTGGTGGCAGCGGTCATGGTGCACGGCGAGGGCATGTCCCGTCGCCTGGTTGGCACTGCCATCGTGGACGAGGACGCTATCACGGGAGCCGCACTTGCGGCCTTGAATGCGACGAATCGCCTGGTGTCGCCTTTACTGGCCCAGGGCATCCCGGCCGACGCCTGACACCGCAGACGTAATCCGCAATTCGACGGCTCACGAAAAGCCGTCACAAAATGACTGCGCGCTGGTGGTGCGTGGCGTGACTTCAGGGGTAGGTTGATAATGTGAAGACATCCCACCGAACGATTTTCATTGCAGCGCTGGGGTTCGCCGCGTCTGCCTGCCATTCGCCGGCGACCAAGCCGACAGTCGTTCCAACGGCTGCGCCCGCGTCGCCGACGGTCTCGGCTGAGTCAGCGCCGACGTACACCACGGCTGCACAGGCCACGGCGAGCGACACTGCGGTCATCAAGTCCGCGGAAGTTGCACGCACCGTGGTTGGTGTCTTCGGCGATACCGCATCCATTGCGCCGCTCATTGATGCGATCCCGAGCAGCGGACCGACGTGGGACATCGACGTGCGGTCGTACGAAGGGCAGGAGCGTGTCGCGTTTTACGTGAATCTGTTCACGCAGTCCTCGCGCAATCGCTTTCAGGAGAAGCTTCGTCAGGGCACGCGCTACGAACCGATGATTCGCGCGAAGCTCAAGGCGGGAGGTATTCCCGAAGACATGATGTATCTCGCGATGGTTGAGAGCGGATACGATCCGAATGCGTATTCGAGCGCAGCAGCCGTTGGCATGTGGCAGTTCATGAGTACGACGGCGCGCGATGTTGGCCTGCGCGTTGACTGGTGGGTGGACGAACGCCGTGATCCCGCGCGCTCAACCGACGCCGCAATTCGATTCCTCCGTGACCTGCAGAACCAGTTTGGCTCATTGTATCTCGCCGCCGCGGCGTATAACGGCGGACCTGGACGCGTCTCTCGCGGGCTCACGCGCTTCGCCGAAGAGATGGAAGGCACCAATGGCGAAGATCGTTTCTTTGCATTGGCCGAACACGATTATCTCCGAAGCGAGACCAAGAACTATGTGCCGCAGATTATTGCAGCGGCCCTCGTTGGAAAGGAGCCGGTTCGATACGGCTTCGCGTACGACACACTGACGCAGTATCAGTACGATTCGGTTGAAGTAGCCGCGGGCACGCCGCTGGCAGCTGTAGCCGTGGCCAGCGCCGCTGAATTAGGTGCCATCAAGGAGCTCAATCCGGCCGTGTTGCGCGGTATGGTTCCGCCAACCGGACCGATGTGGGTGCGAGTTCCGCTCAACGGAACGGTTGCAGCGACCGACATCCCGGCAGCTTTAGCGGCGTTGCCCGATGATGAGCGAAACGGCTACCGCACAACGAAGACGGCGGGCACCGAGTCCTCAGCATCGATTGCAGCGAAAGCAGGCATCACCGCGAAACAGCTGTCGTGGTATAACCCGGGACTGAAAAGCACGAAAAAGGGCAAGCTGCTGGCCGGCCAGGTTGTACGAGTTCCGACGTTCGCGACCGTTGCCGCGGCCTCGTCCTCATCCAAGCATTGAGCGCTACGGAACGAGCACAGTTGCAGCCGCTCGCGGCGGCACAGTGCACATCGTCAAGCGCGGCGAATCGTTGGGCCGTATCGCGGCGCGTTATGGAGTGAGTGTCGCGCGCCTCAAGAGTCTGAACGGAATGCGTGGCGAAAAAGTTGTAGCGGGGCAGGCGATTCGCGTGAAGGCGACGACAGTTTCGCGCACTACAACCAGCAAGGCCGCGAGCAGCACGAGGTCCAGTTCGACCAAAGGTGGTTCCGCGAAGTCTGCGACGGCCAAGTCGCGCTCCTCGACAAAGAAGCCTGTCGTGAAGGCCGCTGCAGCCAAATCAAAGACCTCGACCAGGTCCGCCGCGTCCAAAAAGTCGACGGCCAAAAAACCCACAGCATCAACAAAAAAAGTGGCGGCCAAAAAGGCCGCCACTCCAAAGAAAGTCTCCAGCAAATAATGCGCTGAGCTGCGGTGATGCTCAGTCGAGCACACCCCGGCCGCGATATCCCTTCGTTACCGACGTGTCGTAACCGTTGGTAGGATTGCGCCCCTGGCTCAACGCCAACTGCACCGCGACGGGACCGCGATTGTACACCAGCAAGGCCAGCGAGAGATTGCCATCATTCTCGCGAATCAGCGCCCGCAAATATTTGAACCCGATCCGCAAGTTTGTCTCGGCCTGCATGAGATCTTCGCGGGTTACGCTGGGTTCAAAACCACGCGCCGTGCCCAGCATGAGCTGCGTCAGTCCAATCGCACCTACCGGACTGGACGCTCGAGTCTTGAACTCGCTTTCGGCGCTTACAAGGCGGAATCCAAGATCCGGCTCGATTTTCTGCTCAAGCGCGGCATCATAGATTTTGCGCGCGAGATCGGAATTGACCTCATACTTGCGCGCGAATCCGTAAATACGGTGCCAGCGAGTAAGCGTTGCGCGCGGAATATTCTGCGCAGTATCAACCGACCACGGCTGTGCAACTTTGAGAAAAACGGTTGCCGGTTTGCGGCGAAGTACGTTCGCTGCCGGACGAAATTCCGTTGGCGAAGGGAGCGTCGCGATGACCTTCGGCGATTGCACTGGAACTGTGATTCGGTCCGGCGCCAACATCAATGCGAGGGCATACATCGCTCCAACTCCCACTACGCCCCGCTTAAAGCGTCGCTCGAAGCGACGTCTGGTCATTCGTTTTTTACGATCCTTTGCAGCTTTGTTAACAGCTTTATCGTGCATGGGTACCTCCCACTTCGAGTCACGGATCGGCGATGTAATCTCCGTTGATACCGCCGCGTTTTTCGCGCAGCACCACGTCGGTGATTCTCATTGCCCGGTCAACGGCTTTGGCCATGTCGTACACCGTGAGGAGTGCGACGGTCACCGCTATTAACGCTTCCATCTCCACCCCGGTCTGGGCGGCGGTTCGAACCGAAGCCTCCACCACCACACCGGGAAGGCTGTCATCAAGCTTAAACTCAACCTGCACGTCTGATAAAGTGAGCCCGTGGCATAACGGTATCAGATCGGCGGTGCGCTTCGCGGCCATGATGCCCGCGATACGTGCAGTACTAATTACATCACCCTTCTTTAATGTGTTGTCGCGTATGGCGTTAAGCGTCGACACCTCCATTAAAATCTTACCTGTTGCGACAGCTCTTCTGTCCGAAATCGGCTTATCGCCGACATCAACCATTTTCAAATTTCCCTTCTCGTCAACGTGTGAAAGCTCGCGTCCGGCGTTGGCAGTCATGAGGTCAACAGGGCGTGAAGGGAGTTTACGAGGGACGCGGCCAGAAGCTGCGGGCTGATGTTTGTCTCGGTTTTTTCCTTGATGTTCAGCACCG
>JBDTTO010000315.1:0-4810 GCA_039930585.1 Gemmatimonadaceae bacterium | reverse complement strand
GCGCGAATGGCCTGGTGATGCTGCAGGTCATCGGTTGCCGCATCCGTGGTGGCCAGCACTTCAATGTTGAAGCGATCAAACAGCGCGCGCGGCCTGAACTCCGGCGACATCAACTTCTCCGCCAATTCGTCGTACACGCGCATGGCCGTCGACGCATTTACGGTCGTGTTCACGCCAAATACTTCGGCCAGCTCGTGCTCGAGCCACGCGCCCGTCGGCGTGCCAAGAAACAGGTGGTAATTGCTGGCAAATTTCTGCCAGATCGTGCGGGGATTCTGCTCTACTTTCGTGCCGTCCACCGTGGGGATTCCCAGCTCTTCCATGGAAATGCCCTGCGAGTACAACATCCGGAAGATGTAGTGGTCCGGGGTGATCAAGAGCGCCGTCGGCTCAGGAAACGGTTCATTTCTGGCCAGAATCGACGGGTCGACGTGCCCGTGCGGGCAGATCAACGGAAGCGAGCTCGTCCGTTCATAGATTGCGCGCGCCGTCCGGCGAACCGACGGGTCGGGATCGAAGAAACGGTCAGGTGAGAGAGTTCGGTCGGCCAACAAACAAATCTCCAGACGCTGGGCGAACCGGCCGCTGGGACCCGCGATTTTGCGAGTGGGGGCTGGGCCGGAACGAGTCGGCCACGGGAGGGAGGGGCCGCTCATCTTGAGGGTGCCGTCGTGGCAAATCCTCTTTTGTTCTTTCTACAAACAAATTCAACATCAGTGTAAGTTCAACGGGTCGGCGCCGCAATATCTGCGTCCGGGCCAGCCCGCTTTCCGCCCGCCGACGGTCCGTTCCCGCCTGCCTCTCCCTCCGCTTCTCCGCTCCCGCCCCCCAAGCCACTCCTCAGTGCGGAAGATCGATACACGCAAATTCGTGCGGGCCACCCGTTCGACGCCCCGCGAAATCAATCGGCAGATTCTCCTGAATCTTGTGCGCGAGCACCAGCCGATTTCGCGCGCCGACCTGGCGCGCCACATGAACATCGGGCGTGGGATGGTGACGGCGTTGGTCGACGAGTTGCTGACCGAAGGCGCGATTTACGAAGGAGAGTCGGCAGCCGCACCGCGCGGTCGTCGTCCGCAGATGTTGTTTGTGCGCACGCGCGATCGCCTGGCCATTGCAATCGATGTGCGTTTCAGTCGCACGTACGTGATGCTGAGTGACTTCGCCGGCAACGCGGTGGCCACCGAATCATTTGAGACGATCGTTGATCCACCAGGATTGGTTGACACGTTAGTCAAACGAATCAAACGATTGATTGGTGATCACGGTGCAAGCGGACGATGCGAAGGTGTGGGATTGATTGTGCCCGGCATGGTTGATCAACGCACTGGACGCATTCTGAATTCGCCGCAGCTCGCGTGGCGTGATGTTGATGTGCGCGATGCACTCGCCGAAGGCACAGGTTTGCCTGTCTACATCGAGAACGCGCCAATTGCGTGCGCCCTTTCGCATGCGTGGCTCGGTCGTCGCGGTGATCTTGGTGGCGACTTCGCGTACGTCACGGTGTCCGATGGTGTCGGCGTAGGCATGGTGGTGAATGGACAAGTTGTTCGCGGCGCGACATACACCGCCGGCGAATTTGGCCACATTCCAATTGACCTCCGTGGTCCGCGTTGTTTGTGCGGTGCGTTTGGATGTCTTGAAGCACACACATCTAATCTTGCGACCATTTCGCGTTATCTGGGTCGCGAACTTTCGGCGACCGAAACGCGTGAACTGTTGCGTGAGAGCGGAATCACGGTTGCAGACGTTATCTCACGCATGCGTGGTGGCGACGCACAAGCGCGCGCCGCGCTCGAAGCAACGGCCCGTTTCCTCGGCATTGGACTTGGCATCGTGATCAACGCGCTCAATCCGTCGCAGATCATTGTTGGCGGCGAAGTGACGGCGGCCTGGGATGTGATCTCGCCAATTATTCGCGAACAGATTCGCGAGCGCGCGCTGACGGAAGTTTCCGCGAACACACCAATCATTCCGGAATCGACTGATATTTCACCGCGCTTACGTGGCGGCATTGCGCTGGTCGCGGCACCATTGTTCGCGGCGCCGCAGTTGGCCTGAACCAACAGATTGCGGCGCGCGTGATTCAATGCACGCACCGCAAGTTAAAGTCATTGCTGCGCTGGTTGTGATTCGGTCTTCACGGCTCAGCATCTCCTCTGATAAATCCGTCACGCAACAAACGCGTGTGATCAGCTTCCATTGTGCGCAACACGTTGCGCAGCATGTCACCGAATTCTTTCTCGCTGGCGTATGTCTTCCATAGATCAACCGCTTTCATCTGAAAGAAATAGACTTTTGCGCGATCGGTGAAATTCCACGCGATTGCCGCTTGTCCTTTTTCCGGCAACATGTCGCTTTCCTGTCCCTGATTTTCCTGAAACCAGCGTTCCTGCATGTACTTGTAGTACGTGACGGGTGCGGTCAAACGAAACGGTCCGTCAGGCATCGCCATTGTCACCAATTCATGAATGACATGCAGTTGCTGCGGGCGTTCGTTGTCGACGTAAAAACGCCATAAGCCTTTGCTTGCCAGTGAATCCGTCTGCACCAGCGATAGCTGTTTCTCCGCCAGGACCACTTTCGCAACACGCAGGTTTGTCGCAAACGCCTGTTCCCAATCATTTCCCTTCCAGCTGCGACGCTTGGCAAAATCAGCGGCCAGCGTGTTGCTGACGGTCATGCGGTCGACAAGTCCGGCAAGGTTTTTCTTTGCTTCTTCAAGCGTGTATTGCTTTTTAAATCCACGCCAGACAATGACCAATCCGCGTTCACGATTGTCAACGCGAATGTTCCACGATGGCTCGGTAACCGGATGCCGTTCATAAACGACTTCCCGAACTTTCCAGCGCAATCCTTTTTCGCCTGCGTCACCAGTACCGGGAGCCTTCCCGAACCAGACGATCTTGCCGTTCGCCAACTCTTCATCAAAACGCGCGCGCGGAAAATCTGGTGCAACAACAATGACGCTCATCTCTTCGGCGTATGAAGTCTGACCGTTGATGTGCGTCTTGTACGTCTTCCGGAACAAGTACGTGTTGTAGTCAGGCGTGCGTTCGGTTCTTTCAGTCATTGCGACATACTCTTTGGGCAGCGCAACGCGCGCAATACCATCCAGATCGTGCTCAACCAATGTCTGTCGCGACCATTGTGCGGACGCGCCGGTACATGCGGCGAGAAGTGAACCTAACAAACTCATACAGAAGATCCGATTGAACGTGAAAAGCCTGTTGTGTGGTCGCATTGATTGTTGCGCTGTTTATAACTGCGGACTTGGGCCGAGTGCGGCGAGAAATACATCACGGTCGTATGAGAGTGCCGCGCCTTCGCCCCCGCTGGTGGCAAAACCGGCGTAGGAACGGATCCAGTCTACCGCTTTTTCGTGCGCTTCAACGGCGCCCTGATGGTTATGCAGCTCCAGCATGCGCGCGTATCGTTCAGCGTACAGTGTTGCGGTTTGCAGTGCGAACGCCAAATGTGGAATTGCGTGCTTGATAACCGCTTCGGCTTCATCCAGCTGATTGTTCACTTCCAACTGTTTGGCTTGTCCCCACCAATCAATCACGGGCGGGAATACTTCGACGTTCGAACCGCGCGATGCAGTGAGCGCAAACGATCCCAGCGCTGTAGTCCAAACCGCCAAATGTGTATCCCGGTCTGTGGACGACGTCGCCATAAGCAACTGCACGACGCGATCGCCGTCCTCAAGAAACGCAAACCGCGTGAGAAACTTGTCGTACGATGTCGCGTCGGTGGCAGTGCCGGCCACACCCTTGATACTGCCAATGTCCTGCGCTACGAGTGAGTGCACTGTGAATGATGATGAGTCCATCAGATAGTGCGCCCAGTCGCTTAACATCCCGTGTCCGTACCCAGGACGTGCGTTGATACCAAATCGGGTGGCTCGGTTTGGATCCACCAATACTGCCAACGGTGCCAGCTCGCGCGGGTTCGTGAAATCAATGGTGCGTAACGGCCGAGGTTCTTCAATCCAATCCATCGGAATTTGCATGCGGCAATCGAAATCATCTGCGCGTGCCGAAAATGTGCGTTCGTCAATGGCGATTGGTTTCATCGGTTAGTCCGTCAGCCACGAAAGCCACTTCGGCCCGTGCAACAGCGTCGGCCGCCATTTCCAACCGGATTGCGTCACCGCCTGAATGAGCGGCGCCTTCATCTCTTGCAGATTAAACGTGTAGCTGTACGACAGATTGGGAGTGAAGCGATTGAGCGAATCGATCTGCAAACCAAACACCCGTTGATGTTCATATTGAAAGAACACAATCCCGCGTGCCGTCGCCCAACGTGTGCTTCCGCCCGCGTTTCCAGCGCTCCAATCCAGCGATGAAAACTGTTCAGTGGGCCGAACTGTTTTCTTATCGTCATCCAGCTTCATCAGAATGCGATGTGTGCGCTTCATTCCGCGCAGGCGAGCAAGATCAACCCATTTTGCATCGGCGTAGCGCCACGTCACAACCAACACCGACGAATCATCGGGCAAAGGAGCGACTGCGAACGGCACGTCCAGCTTGTTCACGGCCATCAATCGTTCGCGCAAAATCTCTGAAGCAACCGGTCCAACATCGGTCGTGGGTAACACTTCGGAAGCCCACATCGACATACGAAAGAACCACATCCCGGCGACAGCTATTAACAGCAGTATGATCGGAATCAGTGTTGTGATGCGGTATAACCAGAACGTCTTCTCGCCGGATGCTTTTCCGGCAACGGCGCTCACGCGCGCGACAACCGGCGAATTGGCAAGCAGTTTTGTTGCCGAAGCGGAATCGGGTGCAGAATATGCAATCAG
>JBDTTO010000314.1:0-4827 GCA_039930585.1 Gemmatimonadaceae bacterium | reverse complement strand
GCTCACGACCGAAGCGTTGATCGTCGAGAAGAAGGAAGCTTCAGCAGCAGCCGGTGGTGGACATGGCGGCGGTGGTGGTGGCGGCATGGGCGGCATGTACTAACAACGGCGGAATCAGCTGAAAGGCTGAAGCGCTGTGGTGGAACGGGCGACTCGAAAGAGTCGCCCGTTTTCGTCATAAGGGCTGGCTGAAAAGCAAAGAATCGCAAAAGGCACTCCGCGTCTCCGCGCGAAGATTTGCAATCGCTAAAACACAAACCCCAACTGTACAGCACGCGCACTCACTCCGTTCGCTTGCGTCGCGTACGGGCCGCGAATTTCCGTTTGATGCGCTGCCCACACATCTTCGCGTTTCCAGCCAGCCTTACGTAGTGCTGTAGCCGCCGACACAACTGCAATCTCCGGCGTGTTATTCGTTTCACTCAGATGCGCAAGCACAACCGCGCGCAAACTCTTGTGTGCACACTGCGCAATAAATGCGGCCGCCTGTCGGTTCGACAAATGTCCCAGCTGGCTGCCAATGCGCCGTTTGAGATTCCACGGATACGGTCCTTCCGCCAACATCCGCTCGTCGTGATTTGATTCGACCACCAAGACATCGAGTCGCTCAAAATACTTCGGCATCGATTCCGGCACGTGTCCGAGATCAGTCGCGATACCAACACGACAGCCGCTCATGTTATCGGTTATCACAATCGCGACGGATTCAGTCGCATCATGCGGGACTGGTGTGGCGACAACACTCATCCCACCGATCATGAACGCCGAGTGCACGACGACGGCGTTCATCGCGCGGCCAGCGAGTGCCGTCGCATCCGGCAAATTGTTGAGAGTTCCTGCTGTTGCATGCAACGGCCAGTTCCACCGTTTGCATGCTGCGGCGGCGCCGCACGCGTGATCAGTGTGCTCGTGCGTGAGCAGCAGTGCGTGCACGTCTTCCGGGCGTTTGCCGGCGAGTGCCAATCGTTTGGTCAATGCACGCGGATTAAAACCCGCGTCAATCAATACCGTGGTGTCCTGACTTTCGATCAGGACTGCGTTACCGCGACTGCCGCTACCCAGCACCGTGACACGAAGCATACGGTTTAAGCTATCGAAAACGCTGGTGTCAGGTAGTGCGCCAGCGCGCTGCGTGTATGGCGCGCAACATTGCTTGTCCGTCGGCGTTTAGCTCAACGTGCCGGCGACTCATCATGCGCGCTGCTGTTTCGATGAACTTGTCAACGGCGTATGTGTCGTACGGCGCGCGTGAGCCCCACGCAAATGGCTCCACAACTTTTGGTGTCATGCTGTCGAAAACGTTCGCTGCCATTCCCAGCACGCAGCCCGTGGTGAGACGCATACCGATGCCTGTCTTGACGTGATCGCCGAAGAGTGTGCCCAGGAATTGGAGGCCGGTGTCGCGCATGCCCTCGGGAGTCCAGAGTGCGACTGTGCCGTATGTGTTCTTGAGATTACTCGTGATCGTGCCGGCACCCATGTTCACCCAGCGGCCCACGATCGAATGCCCGACAAATCCGTCGTGTCCTTTGTTGCTGAATCCCAGAAATACTGTTGCAGACAGTTCGCCGTGAACGCGGCACGTGTCGCCGATGGCGCTGCCCGAAATCCGATCACTCATCACCGTTGAATCGCGACCGATGTAACACGGACCAACTACGCGCGTGAATGCCTGAACAGACGCGCCAGCCCGCAGCAGAATGGGGCCGAGTGTTGTGTCGAAGAAGGTGTAAGGCTCGATTGTCGCGCCCTGTTCGACGTACACGCTGTGATCTCCAATCATCCCTGCGCCGTGCGAGCCACCGGTACGCGTCTGAACCGGAAGTGTTGCGGCCAATTGAGGAATATCGGCGTTCAGCAGCTGTGTCAGGTGCCGCACGATATCCCAGACTTCTTTCAGCCAGACGCCGGGCATCATTACCCGCGCATCGTGTAGTGCTTGTGCGGTGATGTCCGACTGCCGTGGGCTCGGCGCGTTCGCCTCACGCGCGTTTTCCAGTTCAACAACCTGATCGAGAGTCATGCTACCGTCTCGCAGCAGCGCCGAATCAAAATCACCACGCAACTGAACGGCGGCGAGTTCACCGTTCACATACCATGTACGACATGTGTTTGCCGTCTTCGCATCTTCGTTGCGCATGTATGCGAGCGACGCATCCGCCAACGCGATCACCGCGCGCGAATTCACCAACACCGTTCCCGCCGGAATTATGCCCGACTCAAATCGTGGCGCACCTTCCTCCACAAATCCCGCGAGATGCGGCGCGCCAACAAACCGCGCGTTCGTTCCGCGGAGCGCCATCTCCCAGCGTTCACGCATCAAGACCGCACCCACGCGCATTTCGCACAGCGGACGACTCAACGCAAACGGTTCAAACGTGCGCGCACGCGCATCGTCGTAGAAAACGAAAGACCGCTCGTTCTGCACAGGGCTCATGACATCAACGCGAGTTGAAACAACTCAGGTGCCACGCAGGTCAGCGGGCAGGGAATCAAGCAGCGCTTTGAGATCCGTCGCCTTGTCCACGGTCGTCACCAGCACGAGACCCTCGCGCACCACGACCACGAGATCGTCCACGCCGTACAACACAACCGCGCTGCCTTCGCTGAACACGACGTTGTTTGTTGCCCCCAGCACATGCGTGCGCCCTTGCAGCGTATTGCCGTGCGCATCCTGCTCGCGTACGCGACTGAGCGCGGACCACGTGCCGACATCATCCCAGCCAAATGCGCCCGGAATGACCATCACGCGCTGGCTGCGCTCCAACACGCCAACATCAATCGCGATCGGTTTCACGTTCGCAAAAAATTGCACGAGATCATCGCCGTATTTCGCGAGCGCGGGCGCAACTTCAGGCGTCAACGCATTGATCTCATCCAGCAAATCACCAACGCGCCACGCGAAGATGCCGGAATTCCACAAACATCCTTCGCTCACCAACAATGCCGCACGCGTGCGATCGGGCTTCTCTTCAAACTTGTCGACTTTGAACACATCGTCGCCAAGAGCCTCGCCGGGGCGAATGTAACCGAAACCCGGATCCGGACGCTCGGGCACAATACCAACAGTCACCAGCGCCTGCCTGCGGTATGCCAGTTCCGCCGCGCGAGCTAATGTCGCGCGATATCCATCAACATCGCGAATCGCCCAATCGGCGTGCACACACACCATCACTGCATCACGCCCGTCACGTTTCGCAATCGTGTGCGCGGCCCACGCGAGCGCGGCACACGTACCCGCTGGTTGCGGCTCGGGAATGATATTTTCTGCAGGCAACGTTGGCGCCAGCGCGGCGACTTGCGTGCGCAGCGTAGCATTGGTCAACACCAGTGTCCGCTCAGGCGGCGCAAGTGTGGTCAGTCGATTCAACGTATCCGACAACATTGGCTCGTTAGTTACGAGCGGCAGCAACTGCTTCGGGTTTTCCGGCGTGGACATTGGCCAGAAACGCGAACCAACTCCACCAGCAAGCACGACACTCCAGGTCTTCACGCGTTAATCAGATTCTGAGGAATTCGCCGACGGCGACGCGCCGGTCAGCGCCATGACACGCGCAAACAGTCGACGCGGACTGAATGGCTTGGTCATGAATTCGGATACGCCCAGTGATTCGGTTTGACGAAACTGCACGTCCTGTCCGGCGGCAGTAAGCACCACACACAACAAGCCTTTCCAGCGATCATCCGCACGCATGGCACTCAGCACGTCGAGGCCGCTCATGCCGGGCAGCATCAAATCGAGCACCACGAGTTTGATCTGCGAGTCGCGCTCGAGCTCAATCATCGCCTGCGCACCGGTTTCGGCTATGGTGACAGTAAACGGTCCTTGTTCCAGACGTGTCTTGATGATGCGGCCGATGTGAGGCTCATCATCAACAACCAGGATGCGCGTGATATCGCCGGGATTGACGGGCGCCGTCACGGAAACTGCATCAGGCCAACGCGGCGATTTGCGTGCGATGGCGGCGCAAGTCGAACAACAACGAGGCAAGATTGGCCCCCGGACGTAACACCACCAACAGAAGCGCTTCCGCCGAAATTGACGAGATGACGGCCACGCCCGACTCGTACTCGAGAACCATGATTCCAAAGTCCCCACGCCCGCTGGCTGCGCCCATTTCAACGGCGGCCATCACCATTGGCGGTACATATGCTGCGAGCCGTTCGGCGTCGTGCGTGGCCGTTGTGGCGCCGTCAATCAGCAAGCCGTCGCGTCCCAGCACGATGGCGGCGTCCACGCCATCTCGGCGACGCAAAGCACTGACCAGATCGCGAATGGTGGGCATCGATTCTCCTCAGGTAAACAGTGTGCGAAGGCTGGCGGGGACGCCAAGTGAAGTCAAGCGACCGAAGCGCTTGCCCGAACACGAGTTGAGAGATAACCTCCAAGGCTCTCAGCCTCTCCGAACCCCGGTGCATTCTCCGTTGAAACGACTTCTGCGTCCCGCTTTTCTGGCTCTGTTGGCGCCCCTCGTTGTGGCGGCCTTGGGAGCCTGCGGTAATGACTCCAATTTCACCCAGGACGCAACGACAACGAACGTGGCCGTTTCAGCGAGCGTTTATGCCCTGAGCGGATCGTCTCCGGAGCTGCAGGCGGCCTACCAGGCGAGCACGAATGCGTTTGTCCGTCCAATCGTGGGCCAGTTTACGGGCGTCGTCAATTTTGATATCGCGTTCGATATCAATTCGGCAGGCAAAGTGGTGCTGCTGCCAGTTCGCACACTTGTCCCGTTTGCTCCCGCGCCAGCCAGCGGCGCTCCTTCCATCGGTCTGCTCAAGAGCGTCTCCGCGTTTGACGTGATCGAGAAGGCGCCGACAAAGGGCTAC
>JBDTTO010000313.1:0-4830 GCA_039930585.1 Gemmatimonadaceae bacterium | reverse complement strand
CCTCAATACACCCGACGAAGGCAACATACCAAGGCCGGTTAAATGCCGTCAGTTAAGCGGTGCGCCAATTGACGCAGCCGCTACGAAGCGTCTGTTGCAGATTCTCCATACCACCGAGCCCGCACCAGCACGCGCAACGCGCGTTGCGGCAGAGTTACGCGGCGCCAACACTTTCGAAGCACTCGAAGCGCATGCCTGTCGCATGGTCGACAGTGTCTGGAATGAATCAACGACTTACACGGCGTTTGTCGACACACTCATTCCGCTGCTCATCAACAATACGGCGATGCATTTACCATCAGGCGCAACGCCGCAATTGATTGGGCCGAGCATCGAACAGCGGTACGATTTCTATCCGCGTAAAGTGACCGCAACCTGGCACGCGGTTCCAAAAGCCGCGCACTATCTGGTTGAAGTGCGAGAGTACATGGGAATTACACCGCTGGATCGACGCGGGCCGATGGCGTGGGTGCCGCACAACGACGGGCTGCATAGTGCACAAACCACCGATACCACTGCGACGTTTTACTTCATTGGCGAAGGGCGCGGCGAATGGCGCGTGCGAACAATTGGCCGTCGTGGGGAATCGAGCGATCCATCGGAGTGGCGTACGTTTATTTTTCCGCGTTAGCGCGGTTTTTTAGTCCCGCTCCGAATGTTCGGCGCTCGCGCGCCGTTCAACTAACCGCAGGATCAGCGGCGTAAAGATCAACTGCATGGCGAGCTCCATCTTGCCGCCCGGTATCACAAGGGTGTTCGCACGCGACATGAATGAATCGTGCAACATGCTGAGCAGATACGGAAAATCAAAACCGCCAGGCTCGGAAAAACGAATCACCACCAAACTCTCGTCCGGCGTCGGAATTGTGCGCGCAATAAATGGATTCGACGTGTCGACCACCGGCACGCGCTGAAAGTTGATGTGGGTACGCGAAAACTGCGGCACGATGTAGTGCACGTATTCGTGCATGCGCCGCAAAATCACATCGGTCACGGCTTCGGTCGAATAGCCGCGCGTGCTGCGGTCACGATGGATTTTCTGGATCCACTCCAGATTAACCACGGGCACTACGCCAATGAGTAAATCGGCGTGTCGCGCGACGTTCACGGTTTTTGTGCAGACGCCACCGTGCAGCCCCTCGTAAAACAAGAGCTGACTTTCGGGCACATTCTCCCACTCGGTAAACGTGCCCGGCTCCGCATGATACGGAGCCGCTTCCTCTGGAGTGTGCAAATACTTCCGCACACGTCCCGTGCCCGTTGCTGCGTATGTGCGAAACAACTCTTCGAGTTCGGCGAACAGGTTTGCCGCATCACCGAAATGACTGAAGTCCATTTCTCCTGCTGCCTCAGCCTTGGCCATCGCGATCTTCATGGCCTGCCGGTCGTAGCGATGAAAGCTGTCGCCCTCGACCACGACGGCTTTCAGCTTCTCGCGACGAAAGATGTGCTCGAACGTGCGCGTGACCGAGGTTGTGCCGGCACCCGACGAACCGGTAATCGCAATGATGGGATGCCGAGCGGACATGATGGGGCGGGGAAGAGTTAGTCCGGCGTCGCGAACAGCCCACGCTTGCCGAACAACGGTGAACGGTAGGCGTCGGGCGTTTCAGTCAGGTGATAACGCTCAATGCGTGAAACTTCCTCAACACTGCCAAACAC
The DNA here is from genome assembly GCA_039930585.1 of Gemmatimonadaceae bacterium. Taxonomy (GTDB): domain Bacteria; phylum Gemmatimonadota; class Gemmatimonadetes; order Gemmatimonadales; family Gemmatimonadaceae; genus Gemmatimonas. The sequence continues at coordinate 3,168 of JBDTTO010000313.1, read as the reverse complement.
GAAACCAATGCGTTGATGCAACCGCTCGGGCTTTACGTCAAGCATGCGTTTTCGCCCCGTGCTGGCCATGCCACCCGCCTGCTCCACCAGAAATGCAATCGGATTCGTTTCGTACAGCAGCCGCAACCGGCCATGCCTGGTCGGGTTCTTGTTGTCACGCGGATACAGAAACACACCACCGCGCATGAGGATCCGATGCGTTTCTGCGACCAGCGACGCAATCCACCGCATGTTGAAGTCCGATGCACGCGGACCGGTAATCCCCGCCAGACATTCTGACACGTAACGCTGCACCGCCGGCTCCCAGAACCGGCTGTTGGATGCGTTGATGGCGAATTCGCGTGTGAAGTCTGGAATGCGGAGATTCGGATGACTCAGCACCCACTCGCCAAGGAGCGGATCAAGCGTGAACGCATGCGTGCCTCGCCCCAGCGTGAGCACCAGCATCGTGCTCGGTCCGTAAATCGCGTAACCGGCACACACCTGCATTGTGCCGGGCTGCAGAAAATGCTCCGCCACCGGATCCGTCTCCGGCACCACCGCGCGCACGATTGAAAAGATGCTGCCCACGGTGCCGTTGATATCGAGATTTGACGAACCATCCAACGGGTCGAACATGAGCAGATATTTTCCGCGCGGATACTGTGCCGGCAGTGTGTACACATCCTCCAATTCTTCGGAAACCATGCCGGCCGTGAAACCGCCCCATTCGGTGGCGCGCAGAAACAGTTCGTTGCCAAGCACGTCCAGAGTTTTCTGATCTTCGCCTTGCACGTTGGCGGAGTTCACGCTGCCCATCGACCCGGCGAGCTCGCCGAAAGCGACACGCTTGGCAATGGCTTTGCACGCGAGCGACAGGCTTGTGATCAACCCGTTCAAGTCACCCGTCGCTTCGGGATGACGGCGGCGTTCCTCAATCAGGAATTGCGTGAGCGTGGATTTTCCGCCGGTTGGCATAAGTGTGTTTGCGAATGAACGGCGCGTTAACGTACTGACTGCGGAACCGCCGCCGCCGATGCGTATTGGTCGGGGGTTGGCGTGGCGAACACACGACTCGTGCGGACATCGGGCGCACTCAGGGTGCACAGGTCGTCGCGCGTGAGCGGATTCGGCGACGCGAACAGTCGCGTGGCGTGTCGTAACCGCATGCGATCAAGCCCGTTTCGAATACTGCGCGCGTTCGCGAAGTGCGGCTGCAACCGACGACGTTGCACATACTCCCGAAACGCCAACTCGGCTCCGGCGTCAAAGCCGTAATTCAATTGCCGAAGCATCAGCAACGCAATTTCAACCAGTTCGGGTTCGCTGAAATCAGGAAAATCAATGTGATGGGCGATGCGTGAACTCATTCCCGGATTGCTCATGAAAAATGTGTCCATGCGATTTTTGTACCCCGCCAGAATCACCACGAGATCGTCGCGTTGGTTTTCCATTACTTGCAGCAAAATCTCGATCGATTCCTGCCCGTAGTCCCGTTCGTTTTCGGGGCGATAGAGATAGTATGCTTCGTCGATGAACAGCACGCCGCCCATGGCGCGCTTGATCACATCGCGTGTTTTCGGGGCCGTGTGCCCGATGTACTGCCCAACGAGATCATCGCGCGTGACGGCGACGAGCTGACCTTTGCGCACGTATCCCAATTGGCGCAACACGCCGGCCATCCGCATGGCGACGGTTGTCTTGCCCGTGCCCGGATTTCCGGTGAACGACATGTGCAATCCCGGTGGCTGCGACTGCAGTCCCTGTTCCGCACGCAGTTTGTCGATCACGAGTAGTGCTGCAATGTCACGCACGCGCGATTTCACCGGCTCGAGCCCGATCAGTTCTGCGTCCAGTTGGTCGAGCAGCGCGCGCGCGCCCGACGACTCGAACAGTGTTTGCGGACTGTGGACGGATGCGGCTGAAGATGGTGCCGTTGCGGTCATGTTGCGCTTAATACCGCTCGCCTTCCGCACCCCGGCCGACGGCGTAGCTCTCAATGGCGAATCGCACCTGGCGACCTTCGGTCTCGGTACGCACCAGACGGAAACCCGGTTCGATGAGCGGGCGATTCACGATGAATGACAACACCACGCTTTCCGTTCCGCGTGTTGCGTCAAACGCCGTCACGCGAATGTATGAGTGCGCGTGGGCGCCGCGGCACTTTTGGAGCTCCGTCATGACCGTAGCCGAGTCTTTCACGTCGAACATGGGCGCGTCAAACATTTCCCAGTAGGTGTTGCGCGGATGCGGATCGTCCGTGTATTCGATACCAACCGCGCAGCCCTTGCCCAGCGCGTATTCGACCTGACGCGAAATCTGTTCGTCGCTGAGATCGGGAAGAAATGAAAACGTACCTTGAGTGAGTCGCATGATGATGCTCGCTTACGAAACGGTGGGCGTGGCAATAAAGTCGGTCGTGTCGGTGCTTTCGTAGTTGAAGGAAACGTCCTTCCAGAGTTCGAGTGCCTGCTTGAGCGGCTTGCACCAGCGCGCGGCGGCGTCGAGAATTTCCGGGCCTTCGTTGAGGAAGTCGCGCCCTTCGTTTCGCGCGAGAATCATGGCCTCCAGTGCCACGCGGTTGGCGGTGGCGCCGGCCTGAATGCCTTCGGGATGCCCGATGGTTCCGCCACCGAACTGCAGCACCACGTCTTCGCCCAGATAGTGAATGAGCTGGTGCATCTGTCCCGCGTGAATGCCGCCGGATGCCACGGGCATCACTTTGTTGAGCGACGCCCAGTGCTGATCAAAAAACAATCCGGTTTCGGGATTTGCGCGCGTTTCCGTTTCGCGAAGCGTATCGTAGAAACCCCTGATCATGAGCGGGTCGCCTTCGAGCTTGCCCACGACCGTCCCTGCGTGCAGGTGGTCGACGCCCGCCATGCGCATCCATTTGCAGATCACGCGAAAGTTCATGCCATGATTTTTCTGCCGCGAGTATGTGCTGTTACCGGCCCGGTGCAGGTGCAAAATCATGTCGTTCTTTCGCGCCCAAATCGCCATGCTCTGGATCGCCGTGTAGCCGATGACGAGATCGATCATGATAATGACCGAACCCAGACATTTCGCGAACTCCGCGCGCTCGTACATCTCCTCCATCGTGCCGGCGGTGACGTTCAGGTAGTGCCCCTTCACTTCACCCGTTGCCGCCGACGCTTTGTTCACCGCTTCCATGCAATACAGGAAGCG
>JBDTTO010000312.1:0-4841 GCA_039930585.1 Gemmatimonadaceae bacterium | reverse complement strand
AAACGTGTACGCACCACGAAACTTGAACGCGCCAGTGCGCTGCAACATTTCCGGCTTGACCCAGATGCCATCGGGAAAACGATCCGTCAGCGCATCAACCGGCAACAGCGGCGTGCGAACGGCAATTCCGTTCAGCACGCGCTGCGCAGCCTGCAAATCCTCGAGTGTTACGAGGCCTGCATCATGACGCGTATCAGTCATTCAGATCCAACTCGTCGCCGCTTGGTTCGTCCATCAGATCTTCGCTGGTAGCTTCGGTCACGTCACCGTCGCTGGCCGTCTTGTCTTCGGGCACCACGCGTGCAACTGCGGACACTTCGTCCTTGTCGTCCAGCGCCACCAGTTTGACGCCCTGCGTTGCACGACCCGCAACGCGAATGTCACTGACCTTGCTGCGAATGGCGACGCCCTGACGCGTCATCAACATCAACTCGTCCTCGGGCACAACTTCGAGCAACGAAATCACATCGCCGGTACGATCGGTGCGGTTGAGCGTGAGAATGCCTTTACCGCCACGCTTCTGCACGCGGTACTCTTCGATATCCGAACACTTGCCCAAGCCCTTCTGCGTGACAACCAGCAGCGTGGCCGCACGCTTGATGACCACCATGCCCACCACGTCATCGCCCGGGCGCAATTCGATACCCTTAACGCCCGTTGTGTCGCGGCCCATCTCACGCACATCGCTTTCGTGGAAGCGCACCGACAAACCATGCTTCGTTGCGAGCACGACATCGTTGGTACCCGACGTAACCTGCACGTCGATCAGCTCATCGCCCTCTTCAACCTTGATGGCCTTGATGCCCGTGACGCGCGGATTTGAATACTGCGACAGCGCCGTTTTCTTGACGGTGCCCTTCTTGGTGCAGAACAACAGGAATTCGCTGTCCGTAAACTCACGCACCGGAACGACGGTGCGAATTCGCGTGTCCGGCGTGACGTTGATGAGATTCACGATTGGCTTGCCGCGCGTATTACGTCCTGCTTGCGGCAGCTCGTGCACCTTGAGCCAGTAACAGCGCCCGTCATCAGTGAAGATGAGGATGTACGTGTGTGTACTGACCACGTACAAACGTTCAAGGAAGTCGCCGTCCTTGAGATCGGTACCTTGCTTGCCGCGACCACCACGCGCCTGACGGTTGTACAATGACAACGCCGTACGCTTGATGTAGCCGTTATGCGAAATGGTGACGACCATTTCTTCTTCGGCAATGAGATCTTCGATGGAGAACTCACCATCATCACTGACGATTTCCGTGCGACGCGGATCGCCGTACGTCTCTTCCATCTTCAGCAGATGATCGCGAATGATGTTGGAGCGACGGTCGCGCGAGGCCAGAATGTCGCGAAGATCAACGATGATGGCGCGAACTTCCGCCAACTCTTCTTCCAGCTTGTCGCGCTCAAGGCCGGTGAGCCGAGCGAGACGCAGATTGAGAATTGCTTCGGCCTGACGCTCGGACAGCGAGAACCGCGTCTGCAACTGCGCCTGGGCGATTGGCGTGTCGGGCGCGGCGCGAATCAGCGCAATAACCTCGTCGATGTTGTCGACGGCAATCTTCAAACCTTCCAGGATGTGCTCGCGCTCAACCTTGGTATCAAGATCAAACTGCGTGGCGCGCAACAACACTTCATGACGATGCGTCAGGTAGTGTTCGAGGCACTGCTTGAGCGTCAACACCTTTGGCACGAGCTGACGAGTATTCACGTCAGGCACGAGCGCCAGGCAGTTCACACCAAACGTGCTCTGCATGGCCGTGTGTTTGTACAACTGATTGAGCACCACGCGCGGAATTGCATCACGCTTGAGCTCAATGATGACGCGCATACCTTCGCGGCTTGATTCGTCGCGAAGATCAGAAATGCCTTCAAGTTTCTTGTCGCGCACAAGCGAGGCAATGTCCGCCACCAGCTTGGCCTTGTTGACCTGATACGGAAGCTCGGTGATACGAATGTGCGATTTGCCGCTGCTCTCGCGCTCTTCGATGACAGCACGCGCGCGCATCACGATGCGACCACGTCCCGTTTCCTGATAATCCGCAATACCGGCACGGCCGTAGATGTAGCCGCCCGTTGGAAAATCCGGACCTTTCACAAATTTGCGAAGTCCCGCGCCATCAATTTCGGGATTGTCAATCAGCGCAGTGAGCGCCTTGACCAACTCGCCAAGATTGTGCGGCGGAATGTTGGTGGCCATACCAACGGCAATTCCTGACGAACCATTCAGCAACAGGTTCGGAATACCGGCCGGCAAAACTTTCGGTTCAGTGAGCCGATCGTCGAAGTTGGGCGCGAAATCGACAGTGTTCTTGTCCATGTCGGAGCCCATCATCTCAACCGCAATCCGCATCAGACGCGCTTCGGTGTACCGATACGCGGCGGCCGAATCGCCATCAACAGAACCGAAGTTTCCCTGACCGTCTACAAGCGGATAACGCAGCGAAAATTCCTGCGCCATTCGCACGAGCGCGTCATACACACTGCTGTCGCCGTGTGGGTGATATCGTCCCAACACGTCACCAACAACGGTCGCACACTTTTTGTATGGGCGACCGGGCAACAGCCCGTTTTCGTTCATCGAGAACAACACGCGTCGATGCACCGGCTTGAGTCCGTCACGGACATCGGGCAGCGCGCGCGAGACAATCACGCTCATCGAATAATTGATGAACGATTCCTTGATCTCCTCGTTGATGAGACGCGGAAGAATACGATCGCGGATTTGGGGACCGGTCATGTTGCGACTTGGGGTGGGGTCGGGAGAACTGGCGGCGTCTGCAGCGGCGACTGCGATGCCGAGGGTGCTGCGGCGAGTTGATTCGTGAATGCGGGACCGAAACGCTCCCGAAGACCACTGCGTGCCGAGTGTTTAGCAGGCACGCAAATCAGAACCCTGCCAATCCTTTAAAATAGCGCAAAACACCGACAAATGCAATTTGTTTGTAATGACGCAAAGTGTTGTGCTGCAACAACTTCTGAACTGTGCCAGTGCGGGCTACAAATGCCAGCCGTCGGCCTTGACTTCGCCCGCGGCAACGGGTGTGGAGACCGGCTTGTCCTTGGTCTCTGCCACCGCGTCTTCCTGGTCCTCTTCCACTTCCTCAGCCAGTTCTTCAGCCTCGTCAGCGGCGGCTTCGCGTTCGATGGCCTCACGCTCCGCGCGATAGCGGTCATACCAGGCGCGCGTGACCTCGGCGGCCAGCTCCCGATTGCCAAGGCCGAACGAAAGCGCCAGGGCGAGAGCGACGGCTCCAAACAGGATCGCAAAGGCGGTAGTGACTATGTCGGTCGCCACTCCCAGCTCCTGCAGAGCCATGAAAACCGCCAGCACGATCACGCCACCTCGGCCCACACGGGCCAGCGTCGGGCCGCCGTGCATTGCGCCAGCCGAGGCCATGATGAGGCCTCCTACGAAGCCGCCAAGCACAATTCCGACGATCACAATGATGATCGCGGCAATGACGCTTGGGATGTAGCTGACCAGTTCGCGGAAGACCAGCGCCAGCGAGTCCAGTCCGATGGCGCTGGCGGCAAAGAGCAGCGCGGCGAACATGAGAATCCAGAACAGGAACTTCGCGATGACTTTGGCCGGGTTGAGATGCGAACCCGATCGGTCGACCGCATGCATGACGCCGCCACGTTCCAACAGCGAATTGAAGTGCGCTCGGCGCAGCAGCTTGTACACGCCCTTTTCGCACGCCTTGGCCAGGATGTAGCCCACGAACAGCAGGAAAAGCGCCGCAAAAAGTGCGGGCACAAAATCAACGAGCAACGAGAAACTTTGCGCGATGCGCTGCGAGAACGTGGTTGTGGCCGGCTGTGCCGCGGATCCCGCCTGTCCGGCCACGAGGGCCGTTGCGAGAGTGTCCTGCAGAAGGGTGTCTAGCACTGCGTGTTGGAAGCGACGGAGAAGTGCGGGCGGGTGCCCGCGCTTGGATCATTGCGATAAAAGTAGCACGGCGGAGAAGCGGCCAACAACGGCTAGAGCCGCGTTCCGCGCTTCCGGTCGAACAGGACGGATCGCTTGCACGACGGACACAGCAGCCACTCTCGGCTCCGGTGATAGCCCAGGCCAAACGATCCCCCGCCAATGGAACGGTGCGTCATGCGCACTTCGCAGCGTGGACAGAGCGGCGGTTCAGCGGCGTCCATGGCCAGACGAATGGCTTTTTCTTCTTCGGGCGTGTATTTCGCGAGTTCACTGTTCACATATCAAGGGTATTGAGACTGGATTGCAAATGTCAGTGGTGCGCCCTGTCCCGTTGACCAATTGGATACCTCGTTTCGCGCCTGATGTTGTACGGATGGCCCCACTCTCCTCGGATTCGGCGAATCGGAGACGCACACTTCGCGGATGAAATTCACCTTTTGTGGTGCGTTGTTTATGGCGGTGTCCGTCAGTGCGCATGGTCAATCCGGAGCGGTGGGTCGCGCTGACTCGATACGTGATGCATCGGATTCGGCAACGATGGCGCGAACGCTGTACGGCCAAGCGCGCGAAGAAATGGCGCGTCACGATACTGTTGCTGCATTGCGCGAATTGTCGCGCGCAGCGAATGCGTGGCCGTTGCAACCGGCGTACGCCAACGCGCTGCTTGATCTCGCGTTGCGTGCGCATGTTCAGGCACGCATGACCGAAGCGATTCGACTGGCCAATACAATGGGATATGCGCTTCCGTCGGCCGAGGACACCGGTTCGGCTTCGATGCTTCGTGTCGCCGAGCTTAAGCCGTTGCTCGCGCAGCAGAACGAATTGCGCGCGATGAAAAACAACAGTCGCGAATTCCGTTGGTTGAATGATTCGACACTATTTCCGGAAGGACTGAGTTTTGATGCGCGCA
>JBDTTO010000311.1:0-4859 GCA_039930585.1 Gemmatimonadaceae bacterium | reverse complement strand
GGGATTCGACCTGCGCTCGGCACCATTGCAACGCGTGACATTGATGCGCGTGCGTGACGATTACTGGCACATGGTGTGGACGTTCCATCACATCCTGATGGATGGACGTTCGTTTCCGATGGTGCTGCGCGAAGTGTTTGCGGTGTACGAAGCGTCGCTGCGTGGCGAAACGGTGGCCGTCATGCCCCGTCGTCCGTTCAGTGATTTTGTTGATTGGTACACGACGCAGGATTTTTCGAAGCACGAAGGTTTTTGGCGCGAACGGTTGCGTGGCATTCCGGGTCCAACCCCGTTGCCCGCCGCGTTTCACGACGTCGGAAACCAGTCACGCGAAGGTCGTGGGTTGCAGGCACGTATGCTGAGCCGGAGTGCGACATCTGCACTCAACAAGCTGGCGCGCGACAATCGCCTGACCATGAACAACGTTGTGCAGGGCGCATGGTCACTGTTGCTCTCGCGTCATTCCGGCGAATCCGAAATTGTTTTCGGTGCTACGCGTGCTTGCCGTAAGGAAACGATTGAAGCCGCGGACGACATCATCGGCCTGTTCATCAACACCGTGCCAGTGCGCGTGACCGTGCGCAACGACATGCCACTGGTGCAGTGGCTGGATGAATTGCGTGAAGGCTGGCGCGCGTTGTTTGAGGCCGAGCATACGCCGGTGCGGTTGATTCAGCGGTGGAGTGAAGGTGGCATGCAGACGCCGCTGTTTGATTCGCAAGTGGTGTTCGAAAACCTGCCCATTGACGTCACGCTGCAGGGTGATGGCGGCGCGATGGCCAAGCGTGGATTTCACCTGTACGGCCACACCAACTTCGCATTGACGGCATTGGTGTTTGGTGGCGAAGAGCTGTCGCTGGAACTCGAAAACGATCGTTCGCTGGTTGATGATGCGACGGCGGCGCGGTTGCTGGATCATCTCGCGAGCATTTTCGAATCGATGGCGGAAAATCCGTCGGCGACTGTTGGGGATCTGACCATGTTGCCGGCGCGTGAACGCGCGCTTGTTGTTGATGCGTGGAATGACACGGCAAAGCGTTATCCGGCGGATGCCACATTGGTTTCGCTGTTCGGCGAGCAGGTTCGGCGCGCGCCGGATGCGATTGCGGTTGTTGATGAACGCCGGTCGCTCACGTACGCCGAGCTCGATCGCGCAGCCGGCGTACTCGCACACACGCTGCGTGCGCACGGTGTTTGCGCGGGTGTGCTGGTCGGTGTGTGCGCAGAGCGATCTGTTGAGATGGTCATTGCGCTCGTTGCCGCAATCAAGGCGGGCGGCGCATATGTGCCGATCGATCCCGAGTATCCGCAGGATCGCGTTGCGTTCATGCTGGACGATGCGGGCGCGCCTGTGCTGCTCGCACATTCGCACATTGTCGCGTCGTTGCCTGCGCACGGCGCGAGGGTGTTGTTGCTGGATGGCGTTGCCGACGCAGCGACCGGCAGCGATGTAGTTACGCAGTTGCCACCGCCTGCGCCGGACGATTCGGCGTACATGATTTACACGTCTGGATCAACCGGACGTCCGAAGGGTGCGCGCAATGCGCATCGCGGCATCGTCAACAGACTGTTGTGGATGCAGGACACGCATAACCTGACGTCGCGCGACGTCGTGCTGCAGAAAACTCCGTTCAGCTTTGACGTATCGGTGTGGGAGTTTTTCTGGCCGCTGCTTACCGGCGCGAAGTTGGTGATGGCACGTGCCGGCGGACATAAGGACACCGGATATTTGTCCGAAGTTGTGCAGGCGCACGGGGTATCTGTTTGCCACTTTGTGCCATCGATGCTTCGTGCATTTGTCGCTGATGCGCGTTCCGCGGCGTGCACATCGTTGCGTGATGTCATGGCCAGTGGTGAAGCACTACCGGCCGATCTTGTTGCCGCGTTCAACAAAAGGTTGCCGGCGGCACAACTGCACAATCTCTACGGGCCGACCGAATGTGCGGTTGACGTCACGTTCTGGCCGTGCCCGAAGGACATCGCGCCAACTGCTGTAGTGCCGATCGGGCGTCCAGTTGCGAACACGCAGGTGTACGTGCTTGACGAGAAGCTGCAGCCGATGGCCGTTGGAGTTCCGGGTGAGTTGTATCTCGCGGGCGTGCAGGTTGGCCAGGGATATCACAAGCGCGCAGAATTAACGGCTGAACGTTTTGTGCCGGACACATTCGCGAGCTCGCGCACAGGTGCGCGCATGTATCGCACGGGTGATCGTGCGCGCTGGCGGCCGGACGGCACGGTTGAATATTTGGGCCGCCTTGATTTTCAGGTCAAGATTCGCGGCTTCCGCATTGAGCTTGGCGAAATCGAAAACGCACTGCTCGCACACGATGCCGTGCGTGACGCTGTGGTTGTTGCTTACGCCGACCCATCGTCCGATGGCGCCGATTCCAAAAAGCTTGTTGCGTACGTTGTTGGCGAGGGCGGTGCGCAGTCGACCGCCGCTGTGCGTGCGGCGCTGCTTGAGCGATTGCCCGACTACATGGTGCCTGCAATCTTCGTGTGGTTGCCTGCCCTCCCACTGTCCAGCAACGGCAAGATTGATCGACGTGCGTTGCCCGCGCCGGAAGTTGAACGGAATTCGCTGTCACGCGCGTTTGTGGCGCCCAGTACGCGTGAAGAAGTTCTGCTGGCCAATATCTGGAAGCTGACGCTTAAAGTCGCGGACGTAGGTGTCGAGGACAATTTCTTCGAACTGGGCGGCGACTCGCTGTTGGGTGTGCAGATTTTGGCACGCGCTGCGTCGGCGGGGTTACGCGTCACGCTTACACAGCTGCTTCGGACACCAACTGTTGCGGCGCTTGCACGTGCGGCGGCCGCTGAAGCGTTGGCGAACGGCGGTGCGTTGCGGTCACGCGCGAGCGAGTTGCGAAACGAAGTGTTTGGTGCGCTGCCTCTCACGCCGGTGCAGCACTGGTTTTTTGAGAATCAGGGCGAAACTCCGCATCATTGGAATCAGTCGTTCATGTTCAGCGTGAACGTTGATGTGGACGCTTCCGCGCTGGAGAGGGCGATTGAAGCGGTCATTGTGCGTCACGACAGTTTCCGTTTGCGTTTTTCGCGCGACGGCGAAAGCTGGACGCAGAAGTTGCAGCCATCGAATAGCGGAAGCGATTTCGTTTTTGCGTCGCATGATTTGCGGGCTTCCGCGACCGGTTCAACCGCGCAGGTCACAGCGCTTGCGGCAGTTGCGCAATCTTCACTCAACATTGAAACGGGTCCGTTGCTTCGCGCCGACCTGTTCACAATGGGCACAGAACGCGCGCGTTTGCTGATCACTGTGCATCATCTGGCGATTGACGGCGTGTCGTGGCGCATTGTGCGTGAAGACATCGAATACGCGTATCAACAGATTGTATCAGGAAAGCCGGTTTCGTTCGATACGGCTGGCACACCTTTCAGTGCGTGGGCGCACGAAACAGCGCGTCCCGCGGCGGTCCAACCGTTCGAACGTGATCTTGCGTACTGGGAGAAAGCGGGCGCCACTTCCACCAAACAGATTCCGCGCGACGCGATGGGCGGCGACAGTTCTGCACAGCATGCGGAAACGATTGCGCTTCGCTTGTCCGCCGATGAAACACGCGATCTCTTTCAGCGCGTGCCGCAGGCATACAACACGCAAATCAATGATGTTCTGATTTCGGCGCTGTCCGATTCGCTGTCACAGTGGATTGGCGATGGTGAATTTGTCGTCAACGTTGAAGGGCACGGTCGTGAGGACATCGTTCCAGGCGCTGATATTTCGCGTACGACCGGTTGGTTCACGACAATCTTTCCGGTTCGACTCAAACTGCAGCGGGCAACGGTCGCAAGTTGTCTCAAGGAAACGAAGGAACTGCTCCGTGCGGTGCCCAATCGCGGCCTGAGCTACGGCGCGTTGAGATACCTGTCGAACTCGGCCACACTCCAACAGCAAACATCGCCAGAGATTGTATTCAACTATCTCGGCCAGTTTGATCAGACTGTGCAAGGTTCGGCGTTGTTCGCCTTTGCGGGCGAGGATACCGGTTCATGGTATGCTGCGAATTCCCGCCGTCCGCACGTGCTCGAACTAAACGCCCTCGTAGTTGATGGGTGCCTCGAGTTGCGTTGGAGTTTTTCAACGGCGACACATCAACCAACGACGATATCATCGGTTGGCGAGAAATATCTCGCCGCGTTGCGCGAGTTGATCACGCACTGCACGCAGCCGGGCACGCGCGGCTACACGCCGTCGGACTTTCCGCTTTCCGCAATTGATCAGGCGAATCTTGATGCGCTAGTCGCGCGTTTTCCGCTTATCGAAAACATCTATCCGCTTACGCCAATGCAGGAGTTGTTCCTGGGCGTGAGCGGGCAGAGCGGCGATGCCGGGTTCGAACAGTGGCGTTATCGCATCTCCGGCGCGCTTGATGTCGCCGCAATGCGTGCGGCGTGGAATCTTGTTGTGCAACGTCACGCGATTTTACGCACCGCGTTCGTCAGCGATGGACTGTCGCGTGCACTGCAGGTAGTCGCCTCGCACGTCGAGCTTCCGTTTGCGGTACTCGATCTTGGTCATCTCAACGGTGTTGACCAAAACACGGCGCTGCAAAAACTGCTTTCCGATGATCGCGCCGCCGGTTTCGAGGTTGATCGCGCACCCTTGATGCGCCTCACGCTTATTCGCCTCGCGGATAATCAGTATGAGTTCGTGTGGAGCAACCATCATCTGCTGCTTGATCGTTGGTCATGGCCGCTCATTTTGCAGGAAGTTGAAAGCGTGTACACGGCGCTGATCAGCGGCGCGAACCCGGCACTGCTCAATGCCACCAGCTACGCAGAGTTCCTCGAGTGGCAGCAGAAACAACCAGAGACGACCGCGCGCGAATTCTGGGCTCGTC
>JBDTTO010000310.1:0-4862 GCA_039930585.1 Gemmatimonadaceae bacterium | reverse complement strand
CGGGTTTGCGTCGCGCCGGCGCTGCCGCACTCGATCTCGCCGATGTAGCACGCGGTCGCTTCGAAGCGTTCTGGGAATTGGAATTGATGCCGTGGGACATGGCCGCATCAACACTCCTGATTCGTGAGGCCGGCGGCCGAGTGACGGATGTCGAAGGCAACGAAGCGCGCATCAAACGTGGACCGCTGGTCGCCAGCAACGGTCACATGCACGAATGGTTGTTAAAGCAGTTGCACGCGTAGCAGCATCGCCCCGCGGCTTCACATTCTCCCGGCATCCGTCGCAGCGCGGAGCCGCCAGCACGACGAAGCACCAATGTGACAATCCGGCTATTGCGTCCAAGCGCAAATTCAGCATGCTCTGTGCATGCGAAAAACTCCCATTGTCCAAACCGCGCTGGCTTCCGTTCTGTTAATAGCAGTCGCGCAGATATTCCCCGCCCGCGCCGTGGCACAGACAAGTCATTGGTTTCGGGGCAACACGCATACGCATACGCTGGAATCCGACGGCGACAGTCCGCCGGACAGCGTCGCACGCTGGTATCGTGATCGTGGCTACAATTTTCTCTTCATTACCGATCACGAAAAGCTGACGGATGCCGCGCCGCTCAACGCGCGGTACGCGGTTCCCGGCAAGTATCTCCTGATTCCGGGACAGGAAGTCACCCAACGCATCGCCGACTCGACGCACGCCGACAAAGTGCGCCAGGCGCACGTCAACTCTTTGGGACCTTCGCGCGTGGTTATGCCTCAGGGCGAAAAGGGGCTCGCCCATGGCATCAGCATGCGTGACGGTTACATCACAAACATCGCCGCAATTCGAAGCGCCGGTGGTATCGCACAAGTCAATCATCCGAACTTCCGGTGGTCGGTACGCCTCGCCGATTTGATTGCGTTGCCAGACTCCACCTTGCTCGAAGTGATGAATGCACACACTGGCGTGAACAACGACGGCGACGGCGCGAACGCGCCCAGTACCGAAGCACTGTGGGACTCGTTGCTGACGCGCGGCAAAGTTATTTTCGCAGTCGGCGACGACGACGCACACAGCCTCCGCCCCGCGGATGCAGACGCCTATGAACTCACGCGGCCGGGACGATCCTGGATTGTTGTGCGCGCCGATACGCTCACGGCAACATCAATTCTCGCAGGTATTCGCCACGGCGATTTTTACGCCTCTACCGGCGTGACGTTAAAAGACATCACCGCGAACGCAAAACAGATTCGGATCACCATCCAACCAGTGTACGACGCGCGCTATCGCACCGAGTTCATTGGCAAGCACGGAAAGATTCTCGCCACGGTTAGCGGACTGGATGCGTCCTACACAATTCTCGGCACTGAGGGATACGTCAGGGCGCGCGTCACGGATTCGAACGGCGGCAAAGCGCTTACGCAGGCGACGTTTGTCCGACAGTAGCCTCGATTGCGCGACATCGCATTTGTGCCCTGGCGCACAACCCAGTTCGTTCGCCAGCTCAGAAACAGTCTAGTCAAGCATCGGTAACGGAACGCCCGGGAACGCACGTTGATGACGGAGCACGCGCAGTTTGCGCGCATCTCGACATGTACTATCACATGCTGATTTGCGCGCACATCTTCTGTCTTCAACACAAAATCCCTGGAGGTTCAAATGCGATGCAGCACCAGTCGTTGGTTAGTCGGAATAGGCACTCTGTTATCGTTGTGCTCCGCTAACGTCACAGCACAGCAAACACAAACGGTGCGCGGACGAATCACGGACACCGCCAGCGGAGCGCCCGTCCTCGCGGCGCAGGTCTCCATCGCCGGCACGACCCTCGCCACCAGCACAACGTCCGATGGCGGATTCTCCATCAGCGGAGTGGCCGAAGGAAATCGTGAAGTGCGCGTTCGGCGTATTGGTTTTGCCGCTGCAACCCAGTCAATAGTCGTGCGTGCCGGCATGCCCGAAGTCGTAATAGCGCTGCAATCGCTTCCGAGTTCTCTCGAACGCGTCGTGGTCACCGGCAACGCCACCGCAACCAGTGTTCGCGCCCTCGGCACAAGTGTGGCGGTTGTTGGCGCCGGCGAAATCGCCGAAGCGCGCAGCCTTACCGTCGATCAGGCATTGCAGGGGAAAGTGGCGGGCGCACAAATCACGCAGAACTCCGGCAACCCCGGCGGTGGTGGGCTGTCTGTTCGACTCCGTGGAACGGGATCCATCACATCTGGATCCGAACCGTTGTACATCGTCGATGGCGTGATCGTCGACAACAGCTCCGATCAACTGATCAACTTTGGCGCGCGCAGCAACGTGCAGAACAGACTCGCGGATCTCGACCCGAATGACATTGAACGGATCGAGATTGTTCGTGGCGCCGCAGCGGCTGCGCTCTACGGATCACGCGCCAACAATGGTGTCGTGCAGATCTTCACAAAACGCGGAACCGCAGGCAAATCCCGCGTGGACTTCAGCTCTCGGTACAGTGTGGAACGCGTGGCGAAACGTCTGTCCCTGAATATGGCACCGCTGGACGAAACGGGAAAAGCCGTCACACGCCACGACTACCAGGACGATATCTTCGAGCAAGGCAACTTGAAAGAAGTACACATGTCCGCCGAAGGTGGCAGTGACAAGACGACATACTACGTTGGCGGAAGTTTTACCGACGAAGAAGGCATCATCAAGGCCAGCGCTGCGCGTCGATCAAGCGCGCGCGTCAATGTTTCCCAAACACTGGCCGCGCCTCTCCGACTGAACGTCGGCGCAAATTATGTCAATTCGCGCAGTGAATTCGAACCGAATGGCGAGTCGGGTCAGGGAGTGCTGACGGCCGTGCTGTTCACACCCACCACATTCAACTTCTATCCGACAAACGGCATCTATCCACAAGCGCCAACCGGTGCGGGATTCAGCAACCCGCTCGCCGTTATCGATCGATGGAAAGCGCCACAAACGGTCAACCGTTTCATCGGAAGCGCAAACGTCGTCTACTCACCACGCGCGAATCTGCTGGCTCAGTACACGATTGGTTACGACGGTTACTCAATGGAAGCAGATCAATTCATTCCGCGTGGCACGATCGCATCGGAGCCGACCGGATATACCACCGCCGTCATTCGTGATTCGCGCATCGTCAACAGCGATGGCGTTGCCACCTACAGCGCACATCCAACCGCAACGATTGCTGCCGGAACTTCCGTCGGATTCAATTACACTCGACAGTCAATCAGCACGACAACCGCGACCGCACGCGATTTGCTTGCGACGGGCGAATTGGTCAGCGCGGGCGCAGTACCCGGCGCTGGACAGAGTCGCTTTATTCTCGCGACGCTCGGCTTCTACGCGCAGCAGACATTCGCGTGGCGCGATCGCCTCTTCCTGAACGGTGCAGTACGCCGCGACGCATCGTCAACGTTTGGCCAGAACGATCGTTGGCAGCTTTATCCAAAACTGTCGGCCTCATATGTGTTGTCTGACGAATCCTGGTTCGGCAACAGTGCGATCGGACGCCCGTTCACGTCGTTGCGTTTGCGTGGCGCGCTGGGGTATGCGGGAAATCAACCGTCAATCGCCAACGCGTACGCGAGTTACGATTCGTATGTGAAGGTCGTAAACAATGATCGCGTTGGTGTGGTCAACAGCCTCACGCTCGGCAACGATTCATTGCGACCCGAACGTCAACGTGAAGTCGAGTTTGGTGCGGACATCGGGATCCTGAGCGATCGTCTCAATTTCGAAGTCACCGGCTATCGCAAAGTCGTAAGAGACGCGCTGCTCTCGCGTCCACTTCCTACCAGCAGCGGGTATGCGTCCATCCTCGATAACATCGGGGAGATTTCGAATCAGGGCATCGAACTGCTCGTCCGGTCGCGCAACATTGATCGACCGTCGCTCCGCTGGGGCAGCACCATTACGTATTCGCGTAATCGCAACAAGGTGGAAACACTCATTGGCGCACCGTTCACACTGGGATACGCCAATCGCGTCGAGCAGGGCCAACCGCTCGGATACTTCTATGCGGAATTGCCACTCCGAAATGCATCAGGATCGGATTCCATTGACGCCGCTGGTCTGATTGTACGTGACCCGTTACGAAAATCAGGCAAAGTCGGCGACCCCAACCCAAAGTGGCTTGGTTCTCTGCTCAACGAGGTTGATTTCGGTCGACATCTGCATGTGCGCGTGTTGCTCGACGGCAGCTTTGGCGGCGACGTGCTCAATTTCACGAAGCGCACCATGGACACGTTCGGCACCAGCGTTGACGTCGAAAAAGAATTGTTGCCTGCGGGTGATCCCAATCGCGTGCCGCCGGGCTACGTGCGATCAAAACGATTCTACTATGGCGAATACACGGAGGACGGCAGCTATCTCAAACTGAGAGAAATTGCAGCGACATTCAATCTTCCCCGCTCGCTTTCACAATCGATTCGCGCGCAGAATCTCGCGCTCACGTTGTCAGCAAGAAACCTGTACACGTGGACCAAATACACAGGCTTCGATCCGGAAATGAACCTGTTTGGACAGCTCACGGTCGAACGCGGTAACGATTTCGGAACGTATCCGATTCCGCGTATGTTCACGTTGGGCATTCAAGCCTCCTTCTGAGATTCATACAATGATCACTAAACTTTTCAGACTCAGCGCGCTTTGCACTTTTGCGGTTATCGCCACCGCGTGTAGCCTGGACGAAACGAATCCGAATGCGCCCACGCAAGGCGTCATCTTCAACAGTCGCGAAGGCGTTGTTTCACTCGCAGTCGGCTTGCAGGCGCGATACGGCGCAGGGCTGAGCGCATTCGCATATCCCGGCGGCCTGATCGCCGACGAAATGGGGACGCCCGGCGGCGCGTTGCAATCGTACAAGGACGCAGAAATTGGCGCGCTCGCGGCAACGTACG
>JBDTTO010000309.1:0-4863 GCA_039930585.1 Gemmatimonadaceae bacterium | reverse complement strand
CGGCTGCTGGACCCACTATTCCCACGGGTTCGCAACACTCGCTTCTCAGGTCGCGGTGAATTTCGTCCAGCTCCGTTCGCGTTCGCAGCTCATCTCCAACTCAATCCAAACGATGAACACGTTTTCACGCCGCGCGCTGTTTGCCGCTGCTCTCGTGACAGCTCCGGCACTGCTCGCCATGCGTAACAACGCCGTCGCCGCGCCAGCACCAACGGTTGCGCGTTTTCATCTCGCGTTGAGCAAGTCCGAGCCGGCCGCAAACGATACGGTCGCTGCACCAACGGCCATCAAGTTGTGGTTCACTGAAGCGGTCACGATGGCATCAACCGCCGTGCAGGTTTCCAATTCAGAAAAGAAGATTGTATCAACCGGCGCACTCAGCATCGCGCAGGCACCAAAAGCGCCCGTTGTGGTTGGGTTGGTCACCGGTCTCAAGCCGGGCAAGTACACAGTGGATTGGAAGACCATGGCCGACGACGGACATCCAACCAAAGGCACGTTTAACTTCACGATTGGCGCGAAAGCCGCGAAGTAATCAGCGACATTCGCAGACTTAGCGGGCGACGGCAACATTCGTGATTGAGACGATTGGGCTGATCGCCCGCTTTGTTACGTACAGCGCGATTTTTTGCATCGTTGGTGCGGTCGCGTTTCGGTTTCTGATTGTCAAACGATCGGGATTGAGCAGCGGAATTATTGGACGCGCGAGTCGCCGCGCCGCCGCAATCGGATGGATGGCCGGACTGTTTGTGATCGTGTCTGCGCTCGTAAAACTCGTGTTGCAGACGGCCGAGATGAAGTTTCCATCGGATTCGTGGATTGAAGTTGGTTCGCGCATGTTGTTCCAGACATCGTGGGGAAGAACGTGGATGGTGCAGGTGGCGTGTGCGCTGCTCATCACCATGACGTTTGCCCTCGCACGCAAGGACGCGTTGCCGCGCTGGAATGTGTTGGCACTACTGAGCATTGTGTTGGCATCCACGCCAGCGTTCGCAAGTCATGCCATGTCTGCAGAACGCTTCAGGCAATACACGGTGTACGCTGATGCTGCGCACGTATTGGGTGCATCACTCTGGCTCGGCACGTTATTCGTGATGTTCATGAGCGTCGTGCGTAACGACGGCAACGAACCTCAATCAGAACGCTCCGCGTCAGATATGCGCGCGTCGTACATCACGGCGATGCTGCGTTCGTTTTCGCCAGTTGCACTGGTTGGCGCAACTTTGGTTGTCGCGAGCGGCGTGTTGGCAGCACTGGCGCACATTGCAAGCTTCAACGAACTGTTCAACACAGCGTACGGGCAGAAATTATGCGCGAAGTTGATCGGTGTCGGACTGGTATGGTTCTTTGGCTGGCGCAACTGGAAATTCATCACGCCGCACGTGCTCACGCAGGGGCCGCGTCGCATGACCCGCAGCATGGCCATCGAACTCACATTCGCCATCGTGGTCATACTCATCACCTCGGCCCTGGTTGTCACGCCGCCGCCGGCTGAGGCGATGATGATGCACTGATTTAGCGTTGCGGTGGCGGCCTCCGCTCTGGCCGAATCGCGGTTGCGCGTGCAGTGTACAGAAGGAGTTCCTCCCGCCTACCGAGCGCGAACCATGGCCACACTCGTCTCTCCCGAAGCGTCAGCTGCATCCGCTGGCGGCAGCAATCGCGCGTTTCCCGCGCCAACGACACGCCCGTGGGGTCGTCCGCGCACACGACGTCACGAAATCGGGGAGTTCTCGCGTAACGGGCAGTATGTGATTGATGCGCGCGATCAGGCGCCGGACATGTTTGTTGATGTGTCCACCAAAGATTGGTCCAAACTCTCGTGGAAGGAGATTGGCCGTCCGTATCGCGTGGAGAAGTGGGCGCAAACCAAACGTGATTACGAATCAGCAAACGGAAAGTCGCTGCCAATTATTGAAGGATGGCGCCGCTTCAATCTTGCGTTTCATCAATTTTTTCTGACCGACGTTCCTGAGGCGCAGGCACAAGCGCGTGCGGCCTTTGGTTCGGCGCTCACCAGTTTCGACATGCATGGCGCCATGGAAGCCGTGGAAGATCTCATCCACCTCGGCATCTGGAACAAGATCATGCGCGTTGAAGATGCGGTGTGGGATCCGCGTGGAAAGCGCAGTCTGTTTGCGGGCATGGACATCAAGAAGCCGCGCATTCTGTTTCTTGGCGCAGCTGATGGATACGAAGCGATGCAACTCGCGGCGATGTATCCCGGTGGAGAAATTGTGCTCGTGGATTACGACGAGTTCTGCGAGACCGATCGCTTCGGAAAATTCCCGCTCGACTATCCGTTTTTAGGTATTGATCCGACCACGGGACATCAACGCGTGTGGTATCGCGACGAGATGCCGATTCACTTTGATGTCGCTGACATTCGCGATCTCAAGTACGGAAAAGAATTTGATGTCGTCGTGAGCATTGGTCTCCTCGAGCATTTTCCCGATGAGCATAAGGCCGAGTGTATTGAGATGCACCGACGCTTTTTGAAGCCGGGTGGATATGTGGTGATGACCACGCCGCGCAATCAATTCAAGTCGCGCGCGTACTACAATTTGTTATCCGACTATCTCAACCACGGATATCGTGAGTTGATGGATGTCAATCAGATGGGATTGTACGCGCACGAAGCGGGGCTCAATATTTTGCGCGCCGGTGTGATCAAGGCGCACAACGGATTGATCATGAAAGTGCGTTAGTGTGAATCGCGCGATGTCGATTCACGCGCTGTCGATTCACGCGCTGTCGATTCACGCGCTATTGAGTCACGCTTGCGCACCTTGAATTTCCCGGAATCACATCGGGCCGATCGAGTAATCAATCAGTACGCCGTTCACAAACGACGCGGTAACTTTCTTTCCGTCGTAGTTGTAATTGCGTTTCATCAGTGTCAGCACGCCTTCCTTTGATTCGCTCGCCGTGTTGGCGGGGCCCAGCAGTGCTTCGACTTCGGCGATCAGAAGTCCTTTGCGTACCGAGGCGAGCGCGTTCGTTGCTGAGCCCGGAGCGGTCATCGGCGCGGCAGCATTGTTCGTTATCGCAGCGCCCGAAAAATCGAGGTACTGTTTCAGCGCGTTCATGACGCCGTTTGGTGTCATTCCATCAGCGGGCACCGTTGGTTTGTACCAGATGTTGAAACGGCTGCCGCTTTGCGCACGTTTTGCACGAATGTTGGCATCACGCAACTCGTTGGCCTGCGCAGCTTCGGCACGCGCGCGTGAGTTTTCGCGTTCACGTGTGTTGCGAAGATTGCTGAGTTCTTTTTCGAACGCTTTTTTCTTCGCAGGATTCGCCGCGACTTTGATCGAATCGCGAAGCTGACGTTCTTCCTTGCTTTCGCCGGCGTCGTTGGCTGATGCGGCTGATCCGGTTTCATCGCCAATGGTGCCGTAACCGCCGCCGCCCAACTGAAACTCGATGTGATCCTTTTTCACCACGAGTTTTGTGACCATTACCTGCTGTCCCATCTTGAGTGCGATGGCGTAGTCCTTCGTGCGATCGGCGACTTCGCGAAAGTTGATTGGTATCGTCTCGAGTGGATATACGTCCACGCCTTTGCTGGTGCCGGGCATGTCCAGCTTTACGGTAACCGTTTTGCCTTCGAAAGCCTGGCGCAGCACGGATTCGCTTTGCGCGTTTCCAGCTGACGAGAGCGTCGAGATGACGACGACGGCCAATGCAGAGATGGAATTGCGGCGCATACAACGCTCGGGGTCAACGGAGGATTGGTGGCGAATGTCAACTCCAATATGACGCGGTCGGAGGCCCGCGGTCATGGGTCAAATCAACGATCAGGCCATCCAGCGCCAAAACTGGCGATCAACGATGTTGAGATTCCAACCTCCGCCGAGTCGCATGTCTGTGCAGGGATGACAAGTGGCCCCGCCGCCGCTGATGCCCTGCAAAGAACTCGTTTATATCATGCATGGTCTGCCGCGGCGACACCGCTGCTGTCGCACGAAGTGCCCGGGCGCCTCTCGCTTCAACGCTCAACCGTCAATCCGTCACCATGCTGCTCTCCAGGCGCTGCGAATACGCGCTCCGTACGGTGCTGTACCTCGCGACGCGCGTTGCTGACTCCCCCACTCCCGTACGCGAAGTGAGTAGCACCCTTCGAGTTCCGCACGCTTTCCTCGCGAAGACGGTGCGTGACCTGGTGCGCGCACACATCGTTCTCACCCAACCCGGTACGGGCGGCGGGCTGTCGCTCGCTCGGCCTGCCACAGACATCACGCTCAAGGAAGTTGTTGTCGCCATTGACGGGGCCGAGTTCTTTCACACGTGCGTGCTCAGACTGCCGGGATGTGGCGTCATGCCCGCCTGCCCGCTGCACGCCGCTTGGGTACCCACCCGGGACCGGATTGAACGCATGCTCGATACGGCCACGCTGGCCGTCGTGGCCGAATCGATGCGCGAAAACAAGCTTCGGCTCGCGGATTTCGATGCCGAATGGGCGTAACTCATCAGCAAACGTCACAAAACGGCTTTACTTCAATTGTGGACACGTGGATCCACAAGTCTTATAGTTCCGAAAATTGCTCCGCCGGTTTCCAATTCTATCCATTCCAGCTCCGGTCTCCCGCTCCATGCCGACTTTGACAGATGCTTCCGCGGAAGCACACAGCTCCCGTCCGATTTTCACGGCGTTCTACATCTTCGGTCGCGTTGTGCTGCTGCTGATGGTGGCAAGCGTTGCTTACGCCGCCTGGATCGTAGTCAAAAACTGGAGCAGCGTCGGCGTGTGAGTCCTAGTTCCCTGCCCAGCCTCCAGCCACTTGCCGCTCTCCCGAAGCCCCCAATGTCATGACGAAGCGCCACACCCGGCTGTTCTTCATCGGAGGGACACTCCTGTTC
>JBDTTO010000308.1:0-4871 GCA_039930585.1 Gemmatimonadaceae bacterium | reverse complement strand
GCGTATCGGGAAAGTGCCGTCGAAAAACTTCTCCGACTCTATCGCCAGCACCAAACGGCCATCCTGCTTGTGCTCACATACCTGGTGGTGCGGAGCGTGATTCTGCTCTGGCGGCACATCTAGCCGACCTCTGGCGGTCGGCCGAACCGCGCAGTGACTTAAAGGATGGGCAGCGACATGCCTAAGAGATGGATAACCGCGGTTTCTGCCCGACCACCTCCTCTCATCCGCACATGAACAAAATCCTGCTCGGCCTCATCCTCGGCGGCGTGCTTGGCGTCTTCGACGGACTTTCGGCGCTCGTGTCCGCTCCCGAAGTGCGACCGGAAATCATGACCATCGTGCTCGGGTCCATGACCAAGGGATTGTTTGCCGGCGCAATTATTGGATGGTTCGCCCGCGTGAAAAACAATCTGCCGCTCGGCATTGTAGTTGGTCTTGTCGTTGGAGGATTGTGCGCATTGCCGTTTGCGATGGGAAAGGATCCCGTCACGGGTCAGGTGTATTTCTGGGAAATTCTGATCCCCGGTTCGCTGGTTGGATTGATTGTTGGCTACGCGACGCAGCGGTACGGCGCTCGATCGATCAAGGCCTCCGCTTAGTCGCTTGGGGAGTGTTCGGTCGCCGGTACGTCGGTGTACTCCCGACAAACAATGGCTTGTTCATCGATGCCATTAATGCGCGATTAACGTCGTGAGCACCGCTCCCCCAAACAGAGGAGGGCAGACGGCCAGAGCTGTCGCTAGTTTATTTCCAATGGCCGAAAAGAAAAAAGCAAAACCGAAATACGACACCAAGCGCGCCTGGGGCGAAGCCCGCGCGCTGATGTGGGAGCACCGCAAGTCTGTCGGTATTGGACTTGTGTTGATGCTGATTAGCCGAGCTGCGGGGTTTGTGCAGCCGACGAGCGCAAAATTTTTGCTGGACAACATCATCGGCGCAAAACGGCCCGATCTGTTGCCTATGCTCGCATTGGTCGTGCTCGTCGGCACGCTTGTGAATGCGATCAGCTCGTACGCGTTGTCGCAGGTTGTGAGCGTGGCGGCACAACAGGCGATTGCCAAACTACGTGAAGATGTGCAGGCGCATTTGTTGCGACTGCCCGTTCGCTATTTCGACAGCACCAAAAGTGGCGTGCTGATTTCGCGTGTGATGAACGATCCCGAAGGCATTCGCAACCTTGTTGGAACGGGGCTCATTCAGCTGGTTGGCGGACTGCTGACGGCTGTTGTCGCGCTGGGCGTTCTGTTCTGGTTGAACTGGCGCCTGACGGCCGGAACTGTCGTGTTTCTCGCCGGCTTCGGTTTGGTGATGGCGAAAGCGTTCGGCAAACTGCGCCCGTTGTTTCGCGAACGTGGCGCCATCACGGCCGAAGTTACCGGACGTTTGGCAGAAACGATTGGCGGTATTCGCCTCGTGAAAGTGTACACCGCCGAGAATCGCGAACGCGAAGTGTTCAAAGGTGGCGTGCAGAAGTTGTTTGCAAACATCGCGAGCACGATCACCGGCACGTCAGCCACTGGCGCGATGGGTGTGGCTGTTGTCGGCGCGGTTAGCGTTTTGCTGATCTATTTCGGCGGCGGTGATGTGTTGTCGGGCAAGATGACGGTTGGTGATTTGATCATGTACGTGTTCTTTATCGCGATGGTCACGTTCCCGCTCATTCAGATTGCAAACATCGGCACGCAGTTGACCGAGGCATTTGCGGGACTCGATCGCATTCGTGAGTTGCGCGATATGACCACGGAAGATCAGGAAGATGCGACGAAGGATCCGGTGCCGGTCATTCACGGCGACGTCACGTTTGAAGATGTGTGGTTTGAATACGAAGCCAATTTGCCAGTGCTCAAGGGCGTGAGCTTCACGGCACCAGCGGGCACAACTACTGCGCTTGTTGGTTCAAGCGGCAGTGGCAAGAGCACGCTCATTTCGCTTGTGATGGCGTTTGCGCGTCCGCAAAAAGGGCGCATCACCGTTGATGGTGCCGATCTCGCCGGCCTCAAGTTGCTCGACTATCGTCGTCAACTTGGCGTCGTCATGCAGGACAACTTCCTGTTTGATGGAACAGTGCGTGAGAACATTGCGTTCACGCGTCCGGATGCGACTGACGAGGAACTGCGCGAAGTTGGCCGCATCGCCAACGTCGATGAATTCGTGCAGGGTTTTCCGGAGAAGTACGATACCATCGTTGGCGAACGCGGCGTGAAGCTGTCGGGCGGACAACGTCAGCGTGTTGCAATCGCACGTGCCATTCTCGCGAATCCGCGCGTGCTCATTCTCGACGAAGCGACATCATCGCTTGATAGTGAGAGTGAGCAGATGATTCAGGAAGGATTGCGTCGTCTGCGCGCCGGACGCACCACCTTTGTGATCGCGCATCGCCTCTCCACGATCACCAGCGCGGATCAGATTCTCGTTCTCGAACACGGCGAAATCGTGGAACGCGGCACGCACACGGAATTGCTCGCGCAAAGTGGTCGTTACCGCGATCTGTACACCCGGCAACATCGCCTCGAAGACGATCGCTTCATCAATCCGGGCGAAGATCCGATTCCAACCACCGAAGCCGATCTCAAAGCCGAAGCGGTCAAATCGGCCGCACGTGCGGGGCGCGGTAGGTAACTCGTAATTAGTAAGTGCGCTTTCGAAACTGCTAAGAATCAGGGACAAAGGTCACAGCGACCGGACTGAGGTGGTACATTAGCGGATGTCGTTTACATCCCTAAAGCTCCACCCCAGTCTCCAGAAAGGTCTAAAAGAACTGGGTTTCACTCGGCCAACGCCGATCCAAACCGACGCCATTCCACCCGCCCTCGAAGGGCGCGACGTGCTGGCGTGTGCCATGACAGGCAGCGGAAAAACCGCTGCCTTTCTTTTGCCCATCCTCCATCAGCTGATGGACAAGCCGCGCGGAACTACGCGCGCACTCGTTATTACGCCCACGCGTGAACTCGCCGCGCAGATTGTTGAAGCACTCAATGAAATGGCCGTCCACACACCAATCACCGCTGCGGCAGTGTTTGGTGGAGTTGGCATGGGCCCGCAGGAACATGCATTTCGCAGCGGCGTTGATGTGATTATTGCGACGCCAGGCCGCTTGCTCGATCACTTTCGTCAATCATATGCGAAGCTACCGGGTATTGAGTTCCTGGTGCTTGATGAAGCCGATCGCATGCTGGACATGGGCTTCCTGCCAGATATCAAGAAAGTGTTGCGCCATTTGCCGCAAACCAAACGGCAAACGTTGTTCTTCAGCGCAACCATGCCCGCACCAATTGCGGCGCTCACAAAAGAACTTCTCATCAATCCGGTTTCGATCAACCTGCAACGCAAGGCTGCACCTGCAGTCGGCATAACGCAGGCGGTCTACCCGGTGTCACAGGATTTGAAGTCCGCGCTGTTGGTAGAGTTGCTACAGCGCGGAGATATGCCGCAGGCGCTGGTGTTTACGCGAACGAAACATCGCGCTAATCGTTTGGCGTCGCAGCTGGTGCATCATGGTATCAAGGCCGAACGCATTCACGGCAATCGTTCGCAGGCGCAACGCACGCTTGCGCTAGCGGGATTCAAGGATGGCACGTATAAGGTGTTGGTAGCAACCGACATCGCTGCACGTGGCATTGATGTCGAAGCACTCGGTCACGTTGTAAACTTTGATGTTCCAGCCGAAGCCGAAGATTACATCCATCGCGTAGGACGCACTGCGCGTGCCGAAGCAGTAGGGGAGGCCTTTACATTTGTGTCTCCAGAGGAAGAAGGCGGACTCCGCAATATCGAACGCGCCATCCAGAAGCGTTTGCCACGCGTAGTCCTTCCAGAATTTGATTACAGCGCCAAACCGCAGGGCAAGCTCGAAGTTCCGTTGGCTGAGCGCATTGCGGAGATTCGCAAGAAAAAATCAGAAGATCGAGCGCGTGCAGCTGCCAAGCAGCAGCGTCGCACAGCACCGCAGAGCAGCACACCGTCGCGTGGTTCTTCACAAGGTGCGGCCCCTGCGCGATCATCTGGTAGTCAGGATTCCAAACAAACCGCACGTCCCACCTCGCAGTCCAACCCCCCAGCTGCGCGTCGCGCGGCAGGCGACGCCGCCCCCACACCGTCACGCCGACCAAATCCAGGTGGTTCGGCGAAACCCAATGCAAAAGGCCGGAATCGGAATGGATGACACCATACAACAATCCCGCGTGTTGGAGCTATCACGTTCGGAATGGACTTCGATCGTCTCGCGATATGCAAAGACCAATCTTGGACGTGCGTATTGGCAAATTGCCAACACTCTGATTCCGCTGGGATTTTTGTTTTGGGGGATGTACTGGTCGCTTGAAAACGCGTTGTGGTTGTACCCAATTCTGCTGTTGCCAGCCGTGGGCATGCTCGTGCGCACATTCATCATCATGCACGATTGCGCACACGCTTCATTTTTGCCGTGGCCCAAGGTCAACGATTTTCTTGGTTTCTGGACCGGAGTGCTGACGTTCACGCCATTCACACAATGGCGCCGCGATCACGCCCTGCATCACGCATCGTCTGGCGATCTTGATCGTCGCGGACATGGTGACGTGCCCACGATTACCAAGAAGGAATACCTGGCTCGTACTCCCGGAAAACGTTTGCAGTATCGCCTCATTCGGCATCCGCTGTCCCTGATGACGGTCGGGCCCATTCATCTGATGCTCAATCAGCGGTTTCGCGGGCGCAGCAAAGCCACCGGCACCAAACAGATTTACAGCGTCTGGTATACGAATCTCGCCATCGCTTTGATCGTTGCGGCAACGACGTATTTCTGGAGCTACAAAGCGTTTTGGCTGGTCTACCTGCCATCGATGTACCTGGCCGCGGCAATCGGTATCTGGCTGTTCTATGTGCAGCAT
>JBDTTO010000307.1:0-4880 GCA_039930585.1 Gemmatimonadaceae bacterium | reverse complement strand
CGACTTAGACGGAATTTCGGGGCCGGGAGGCACCGTTGCGCGGCCCGTCAAATCGGGGAACTCGCCGCGCTTGGGCATAGTATCGGCAGCCTGGCCCTTTAGTCAAGCGCAAGGCGTCACAAATCTGGCAAAATCTCCACCGACTGTGGAGAAAGGGCATCACGAAACTGCGCGATACACAATTGCACAGCGGCAAGTGGTGATTGCTACGGGATTGGCTTGTACAGCGCCATGTACGCGGCGACGCCGGCGAGCAGCGGCAATCCAATAAAGAACGGACGCGCGAGTGCGGCGCTGCGATAGGGCAGCAGAATGACGCCGCTCAACAACACCCAGATGAACAGCTTGACCATGATCCAGCCTGGAAGGCCGTGACCCATCATGCCCAAACGCGCCATCATACCGAAGCCGCCGGTGAGAATCATCAACGCACCGAGTCCATGCACGATGGCAACCAGTGTGCGCGTGCGGCTCGCGCCCTTGGTGCCACCATTGGCAACGTGTATCGCCACACCGCCCATCGCCGTGAAGAGCAGGGCGATCCCCATGACGTGCATGATCAGATAAAATTCGCGCGGAAACATGATTCGCTTGGTTATGAGAAGTTCAGCCGTTGCCAACTTCGCGGCTGTGGAGCATTGGTAACGCGAGATGTAATTCAAGCGCACCTGCTGTTGCAGGCGACATGCGTTCGTACGCGGTTAACACGCGCTGCAACGCTTCTTCGGGAGATTTTCCCGTTGAAGTGAAGTGCCCCATTTTGCGGCCTTCGCGCGCGCTGGGTTTGCCGTACAGATGTAACCGCGTGGCCGGCACTTCGAGTGCGTGAACAATGCCGGGCGGCGAATCCTGCAACCACACTTCGCCCAACAAATTGATCATGGCGGACGGTGCAAGGACATCAGTGCTGCCAAACGGAAGATCGCATACTGCGCGCACGAGTTGTTCAAACTGACTCGCGCCACACCCACGTTCGGTGTGGTGATACGTGTTATGCGGACGCGGTGCGAGTTCGTTCACGAGTAACTGGCCGTCGGCTGTATAGAAAAACTCGACTGCAAGCAGTCCTACCAGGCCCAATCGTTCGGCGATTGCGGGGGCGAGTTTGGCGGCCAGTTGCAGGACCGCCTCGGACAACACCGCGGGGAATACCGCCCACGTAAGCACGCCGTGCGTGTGATGGTTGCGCGATGCCGGATATACAACGGTTTCGCCACCCGGACGTCGCGCTACAAGCACGGAGAGTTCAAGCGCGATGTCGAGATGTTTTTCGACGATGCACTCTTTGCCGCCCAACAGCTCCCATGTGTGCTCGCCTTCACTCGCTTCCTTGATGCGCACCTGGCCGCGACCGTCGTATCCGCCATGGCACGACTTGGCGATTGACGGTCCCATCTCAATTACTGCGTTCGTGATATCGCTGCCCGTTCGTGCTTCGCGAAAATCGCCGACTGGAAATTTCTGATCACGCAGCCAGTTTTTTTGACGCAGCCGATCCTGAATGATGAAAACAGGTGCACTGCCCGGTCGAACTGGCGCGTGTTGCGCGGCGGCGTCGAGCGCTGCTTTCGAGATCTGTTCGATTTCGAGAGTGACGACATCGCAACCACGTGCGAGTTCAATCGCGGCATCAACGTCGTTGAACGAAGCAGTGATGACTCTCGATGCAATTGGACCTGTTGAACAGTTTGGATCAGGATCGAGCACCTGCACGTTGTAACCCATTGAACGCGCGGCCATGGCCGTCATCCGCCCAAGTTGTCCGCCACCCAAAAATCCAATGGTGGCGCCCGGTAGAATTGGCGTCATGAACGCGGAATCGCGCCGACTGCTGGCAATGGTCGCGCGAGCGCCTCGGCCGCACGCGTGGCGCGTCTCGTTTGCAGTGCGGATAACAACATTGGATCACGAAGCGCGAGAATTTGCGCGGCCAGCAGGGCCGCATTGGCGGCGCCCGGTTTGCCAATTGCGAGCGTGCCGACCGGAACGCCGGCTGGCATCTGCACGATGGAAAGCAGCGCATCGATGCCATTGAGTGCGGTGGCATTTACCGGGACACCGAGCACCGGCACCAGTGTTTTAGCGGCCAGCATGCCTGGCAGGTGAGCAGCGCCACCCGCGGCGGCGATGATGACCTGCAACCCGCGAGCCGCTGCGGTTTCGGCATACTCAAACAGCCAGTCGGGAGTGCGATGCGCGGAGACCACCTGAGCTTCGTACGGAATGCCAAGCTCTGCCAATATCAGGCAGGCTGGTTCGAGTTCGGCGAAATCGGACGCGCTGCCCATCACGACACCCACGAGGGGCGTACGAGCGCTCGCGGCGGATGAACCGGGTGAAGCTGGAGTGGATTCGGGCATCCCGGAAGTTATCCTCTATGCCATGACTCAACCAATCCCAGTGTATGGCGCGGTGACGGTGGCGATGAGAACCGGCGACAGCATCATCGGGTCAGACCCGTTGATCGGGGCTGGAATTCGATGTGGTACCAGGGGGTCAGAGTCGTTGATCGGCGCGGGATTTCGATGTAGTACCAGGGGGGCAGAGTCGTTGATCGGTGCGGGAATTCGATGTGGTACCAGGGGGTCAGAGTCGTTGATCGGGGCGCGGTCTGTGTTTCTGGTTACGATGTTGCTCGCGATGATGGCGTGCGGGAAAACGGGTGGGGACGCAGGATCGACACCAAAGAGTTCGTCTATCCGACTGTTCAACGCCGCCAGTATTGCCCGACCTCTGCGCGTACTGGCCGACAGTTTTACTGCCCGCACGAACATCATGGTGCTGCAGGAAAATCAGTCGAGTCTCGAACTCGCGCGAAAGCTGACAGAGTTCAACGAAGTACCCGATGTCATTGCGCTGGCAGACTATCAGGTGTTTCCGAAGCTGCTCGCGCCAAAGTTTGTTGATGGATGGTGGTTGTTTGCGCGGAACCGCATGGTGTTGGGATACACGGACAAGTCACACCACACGGACTTGCTGGCGAATGATGGCTGGCGCAATGTCGTGACCATGAAAGACGTCGAAGTTGGACGATCCGATCCCAACACCGATCCCAGCGGCTATCGCACACTCATGACAATTCAATTGGCAGAGTTGCACTACAACGAACCTGGGCTCGCGAAACGTTTGTTGGCGGGTGCGGCCGAAAAGAATATTCGACCCCGTGAAGCAGATCAGGTTGGAATGTTGCAGGCGGGAGAATTGGACTACATCTGGACGTATGAAAATCTGGCTCGCGCCGCTGGCCTCAAGTTTGTAATACTTCCCGAAGAAGTGGATTTGGGCACCGCCGCCGATTCATCGTTGTATGCGAAAGTTTCGGTGCGCGTTGCAGGAAAACAGCGCGGTGATTCGGTCACGTTTCACGGCGAACCAATTCTCTACGGAGTTGCTGTTCCATTCACCGCCGCGGATACAGCTGCGGGACAGAAGTTTGTGGCATTCATGTTAAGCGCCGACGGAAAACGAATTCTGCACGCCGCGTCACTTGACGCACTCGATTCCCCCATTGCCGTTGGAGCGGCCGAGCGTCGCTCAGGAAAACCATGATCAGCGAAACCTTGATGTTCCGTCGCGCGCTGGTGCCGCGCACCATTCGTCTCATTGGTGTTCCACTCGACCTCGGCGCATCACGTCGCGGTGTCGACATGGGACCTTCCGCGCTGCGCATTGCGGGAATCACGCAAATGTTGCACGGCATGGGATGCCTGGTCCACGACATCGGCAACGTTCCAGTGCCGCAACGCGAAACGTTGCCCGTTGACACTGGTCCCGCGCACGAACTGAAAGCAATCACCGAAGTATGTCGTCAACTGGCCGTACGCACGGCCGATGCAATTCGCGATGGTGAATTTCCGTTGGTGATGGGCGGTGACCACTCGCTCGGTGCCGGCAGTGTTGCCGGTGTTGCAACCGCGTATGCGGAACGTGGCGAACGCATTGGATTGATCTGGCTTGATGCACATGCGGACATCAATACGCCGCAAACATCACTCTCCGGAAATGTGCATGGGATGCCTGTGGCACATTTGCTTGGTGAAGGTGATTCGGGAATGGCGGGGCTCGCCAAACCCGGACCTGCAATTCTCGCTGAACATCTGGTGTACATCGGTCTACGCGATCTCGATGAGGCCGAAGTGGACAGCATCAACGCAAAAGGAATTCTCGCATTCACGATGCGCGACATTGACGAACGCGGTCTGGTGTCTGTAATGCGCGATGCAATTGCGCGCGCATCGAAAGGCACCGCTGGAATTTATGTGTCGTGTGATGCTGACTGGGTTGATCCGTTTGAGGCACCGGGAGTTGGAACGCCGGTGAAAGGTGGCGCCACATATCGCGAAGCACATCTCGCGATGGAGATGCTGAGTGACTCTGCCCGGATGATCGGGATGGATATCGTCGAGATAAACCCCGTGCTGGACCGCGTAAACCGATCGGCCGAGTTGATGGTAGGGCTCGTGGCGAGTGCGCTTGGCAAGCGCACGCTGTAAGTCGACTCCATAGGGAGAACAGAGAGCCGAAGGGTGCTATTCAAACCTTCCCCCCATAGCGGCCATCCTATTTGTGAGTGCGATGCTCCGTTTGGGAGAAGCGCTTTTCAGAACCGATCTCCTCCTCAGTCAATTCCCGACATGTCCATTCTTCGCTCGCGAACACAAACACCCACGTGTCGCGCATACGCGCAGGCGGTTGATGCGCGCAGTCACGCGGTGTTGGCGCGTCTCGTGTTGCTGGCGAGTGCGTTGTTCATGCCGCTGTCGGCTGTTCACGCACAAAGCTCCGAGCGCGTGACACTTAACGGCCGCAATGTCGCGCTGTACAATCTCGTTGGTCACTTGCGTGTAACTGGCGGGGGAACTTCAGCTGTCGCGACTATC
>JBDTTO010000306.1:0-4891 GCA_039930585.1 Gemmatimonadaceae bacterium | reverse complement strand
CTCGTGGACGGCGCGGCGGTGATCGGCGCAGTCGTGAATATCGGAAGTACGCCGAGTCGGACTAGGCAGGGACATCGTCGTACCATTTTTCGGCGACTCTGACCCCATTGATCGGGTCATGTCGTACCATTTTTCGGCGACTCTGACCCCATTGATCGGGTCACGCCGTACCATTTTTCGGCGACTCTGACCCCATTGATCAGCCCACGACTAACACTGTCCGTGACACGTTCGTTACAATTGAGCTTGCCGCCAGAAGGCCCGTCCTAGACTCGCTCCAAGCTCACTTTGCAAGATCGCCCGCCGCGCCTCGCGCTTCGTACGTCCCGCCACACGCTCCTCGCGCTTGCCGCTTTCGCAGTTTCTGCCTTCGCCGCATTCGACGCCACACCACTCGCTGCCCAGGAAAGCATCCGGCACGTGGTCGACCAGCCCGCCGCTTGGCTGGCCTTCAGCGGGGCCAATCCCATTTCGGACAAATGGCGTCTCCTGTCCGACGTGCAGATCCGCCAGTACGGCGCCGGCCGCCAACCCATGCAGCGCTTCTTCAAGCTCGGCCTGCTTCGTGTGCTGACGCCGGGCGTGCGGGCCGGCGCCGGCTACATGCTTGCCCACACTTCGCCACCAGAAGAATTCGTGCCGACGGTCGTGCGATTCACCGAACATCGCATGTTCGAACAGTTCGACATGAACGCTGCGACAGGTCGCTTTGCCTGGAATCATCGTTATCGGCTGGAACAGCGGTGGCTCGAACGACTGGGTACGAGCGGCGCAGATTCCGCCACACACCTGGGCTGGAACTACAGCAATCGCTTTCGCTACATGGCGCGCGTCACCACATCACGTGGCGGTGGTGCACCGAAAAACGGC
Organism: Gemmatimonadaceae bacterium; assembly: GCA_039930585.1. GTDB lineage: Bacteria > Gemmatimonadota > Gemmatimonadetes > Gemmatimonadales > Gemmatimonadaceae > Gemmatimonas. The sequence goes on along the minus strand of JBDTTO010000306.1, from coordinate 4,021 downwards.
AAACCGTACATCACGGCGTACAACGAACTTTTCGTGAGCTTTGGTCGCATCGTGCGGTATAACGTGTTCGATCAGAATCGCGCATTTGCCGGCGTTGGATATCAGTGGAGCCCGAAGCTGCGCGCGGAATTGGGCTACCTCAATCAGTTCGTGTTGCGCGGCAACGGCACCGATGCTGAACGCAATCACACACTGTTGCTCGCATTTTCTTCAGAAGCGCCGCTGTATCGAAAAAAGAAATAGGAGTCGCGCACCAACCGTTCGCCAACAGATGACCCAAAAAAAGAACTAACCGACTCGAACACATTTTTCGGCGCGGCTGACACAAAAGAACTAACCGTCTCGAACACATTTTTCGGCACAACTGACACAATCACTGGCCGGGTTTGAACACCTCGACGGCCAGTGTAAATGATCGCTGGGTCGCACCATTCAGCACACCAACATTGGCCACGTGTCGCGCGATCTCCTTTCCTTTTTCGTCGCGCACGGTTACGACCACCGAATATTCCCACGGTGGACTTGTCGCCAGATGATTGATGGTTCCATCAACGGACAGCGCCGTCTCTGTTTGTGCGGCGCGCGCATCAGCCTTGCCCGAACCGGAGCGCAGATGATGACGACACGCCGGACAAATTGCAGCGCTTTCAAGAATTGTTTGTCGGCAGTGCGGACAAACCCGTGTCGCACCGGGTGATCCTGCACGCACGGTACTCACGACGTACGCGTGGCCTTGTTGTCGCTCCAGCCAAAGTCCGCTTTGCCGCGCATGCGTGAACCTGCGGCCACGGTGAGCGAATCAGCCATGACATCACCGGTCAACACACCGGTCTCCAGCAGCTCAACACGCGTCGCACCTTCGATATTGCCTTCGAGTTGTCCCGCGATCGTGATCGTCTGTGCGCGAACGTTGGCGGTTACAACCGCACCTTGCTCAATCACCAGGTTGCCCGTGACGTTCACTTCACCTTTGAATTTTCCGGCGATGCGCACGTTGCCCGAACCTTCAATCTTTCCTTCGATGGTCAGTTCGTTTGTCAGCACCGATTCGGTGCGACGCATCTCGACGTCACGCACGGGAACTGTCATTGGTGGCATTCGGGGTTCGGGAATTGGTTGCAGGGGCATCTCGGGTACTTCCGGCATCACCGGATTGGTAAAGCTGCTTGGCGGCGGTGCGAGGTTGACCGCGCCAGCATCTTTCGCGAGATCCTTCATCTGATCCTTTGCCGGCTCTTTCACGGACGCGGAAGAGTCTTTCCAGAGTGCCATGGTAGGTGGGGATTGATGTGAAAGCGTCGCATTCATCGCCCAAACCATTGATGCTGATCCGAGACGACCATCTTGAGCATGGCACCAAAGCGGGCTCGGGCGCAAGGATCGGCATCACAAGCAGTCGCAGTTATTCTCCGCGCAGCACCATCGCAGGGTCGGCGTTGCTTGCACGACGCGACGGCACATAACTCGCCATCAGCGTAACGACCACCAGCAACAGCGCAGTTGCTGCATACGAAGGTGCGTCGGTGGTTTTGACACCAAACAGAAATGGTTGCACAAACGATCCAAGCGCCAACGTTGACGGAATGCCTATCGCCAATCCGATCAATACGCCACGCATCGCGTCACCTACCATGAGTTTGGCGATGGCAGTGTTGGTGCTGCCCAGTGCGAGTCGGATTCCAACTTCACGCGTACGTCGTACGGCAGCACGCGTTCCGACTCCGTACATGCCGACGGCCGCAAGCAACGCCGCCACCATTGCAAACGCCACAATCAACACTGTGCGATAACGTTCGCTTGAATACGATTTTGCCAACAACGATGGCAGTGCATCAACACCCGCGACCACCGCACTGACTTCAACTTCTCGCAACGCTCGGCGATACGCCAGCAACGTTGTATTGCCGCGTTCCTTGATCACCAACGCAAATGATGTATTAGGATTTTGTTCGAATGGAACGTAGATGGTTGGTTCGTCAATCTGCGCGAGACCTGCGTATTTGACGTCTGACACAACGCCAACAACTTCGCGCCATTTGCCCTGATGCCGTACGCGAAGTCCCAATGGATTTCGTCCGCCAAAATCGCGTTTCACTTCGGTAGCACTGACAATCGCCACCAGCGTGGAGCTGGCGTTATCGCCGATGTTGAAATAGCGCCCGCTCAACAATCGAACACCCATGGTCTGGAGATAGTCGGCACTCACGTATCGTTGTTGCGTGTGTTGTCCACGCAGCGATGCGTCGGGACCATTGGGCCCTTCAACAACAACCGGCGAACTGTTGCCACCGCTGGTAAACGGCGCCGATGTCGTAAGTACCGTCCCTTCAACACCCGGCAACGATGACATGCGTTGTTGGATTGCGCTGACCGCTGCACGATTGCGATCGGCATCCTTGAACATCGTATACGGCAAACTGAAACGCACCACGGAAAGCCCAGCACTCCGAAACCCGGGTTCAACGGCTGTCAGTTTGTCAAAACTCCGCGTCAACAACAACGCATTGGTGAGCAGCACGGTCGACAACGCAAGCTGCGCCGCAATGAGCCCTCGCTGCAACACAGCGCCTTTGCGATTGCTCTGTCCCGTTCCAATGCGAGCGAGCGATGCCACGGCCGCTTTACCAGTGGTGAGCGCCGGTGCAACGCCAAACAACAATCCAGTCGCGGTCGCAACAAGCATCGCGAACGACAACACGCGAAAGTTGATCTGCACCTGATCCAATCCAGGTAATTGCGACGGTGCGAGCGCGACAAGTCCACGCATCAATGCCCACGCGAGGGCGCTGCCGAGGACAGCGCTAATCAGTGCGATGACAAGGCTCTCAACCAGCAGCTGTCTTGTCAAACGTCCACTACCCGCGCCAAGCGCCGCGCGAGCGGCCATCTCACGCGAACGATTGGCGGACTCGCCCAACAACAACACTGCGACATTCACGCACGCGATTCCAAGCAGAAAGATCGCGGCACTCAACAACGCAATCAGTGCCGGACGCGATTGTCGCGACTCGTCGCGTTGCCACTGTTCAACCCGAATGCCCGCCGTCGTATCGCTGATTGTTTTTCGTAACACCCCCGTCAGTTCGGCCGAAGCACCGGCAAACGTTGCATTGGGTGCCAGCCGCACCAGCGCGCGATAATTTCTATTGTGCCGCGTAACCAGATCGCCCGAATCGCGAAGTGCTGGCGTCCAGTATTCTGCCGGTTCGCGCGCGCGATCAAGTCGCACATCTTTCGGAAGCACGCCAACAATGCTGAACATTTCCTGATCGAGCTGCACTGCCTTACCAAGTATTGCGGAATCGCCATTGTACTTCTTTTGCCACGTGTTCCAACTCACGAGTGCAATCGGCGCTGAATTAAGTGCATCATCGCCCTCGACGAACGGACGCCCAAGCGACATCTGCAAACGCAATGTTGGAAAGATGCCTGACGTAACTTCGGCAATCGGCACCCGGTCCACACCATCGCTGCCCGGTACGGTCGCCGTTCCCACTGCGTACAGTGCGAGATTGGCCAGCGTGCGCGTCGCCGACCGCATTGCCTGGTACTCTTCATTGCCAACGGGTCCGGACTGTGCCAGCCACGCAACCGCCGGATTCTTTGCGAGATCGGGCCGCGTAATCCAAAGCGCTCCCACACGATCGGGATCCGCGAACGGCAACGGTTTGAGCAACACACCATCAACCACGCTGTAAATCGCGGTCGCTGCGCCAATGCCGATGGTTAACGTCGCGATAGCAATCGCGGCAAACCCGCGCCGGCGGGTCAGCATGCGCAACGCGAATCGCGCATCATGCACAAGTTCGCTGAGGTACTGCGTGCGGCGTTCGTTGCGATCGATATCGTGATCAATCTTTCGGCATTCGTCCTCCAGTTGACGGCGATTTCCCAACGCCGCTTCGGCCTGTTGTCGCGCCGTCACGGGATCAATGCCACGCGCAACGAGATCGCGCACGTGCATCTCTATGTGAAACGCGAGTTCGTCATCAACGCGCGTTTTGGCCGCCGGCTTGAAGAT
>JBDTTO010000305.1:0-4898 GCA_039930585.1 Gemmatimonadaceae bacterium | reverse complement strand
AGTTTTAACGGTACTGATGTCGAACGCCTCGAAATACCGGAAGAAGGCGGTCGAATACGAACAGCTCAAGCAGTTCGACCGGGCAGTTGCGAGTTATGTGCGCACCATTGAAGAGAATGAAAATGCGGGCGAGGAAGTCGACGTTGCCCTGTTTAACAAAGTTGGTGATCTGACGCTGCGTCAGGGACGCGTAACCGAAGCCGTGACGTATTACGAGCGCGCCGTTGAGCACTATGTCAGCAATACCTTGTTCGACAACGCGATTGCGCTGTGCAACAAGATTCTTCGTAACGCGCCCGGTCGGTCGAATGTGTATTTCACACTCGGTCGTATTTGCGGACGCAAAGGTTTGCGCAGCGACGCTACGCGCAACTTTCTCGAGTACGCCACGCGCATGCAGCAGGAAGGACGCGTAGACGAAGGCATGCGCGCATTGGCCGAAGTTGCGGACCTCATGCCGGAGTTGACGGAAGTGCGTCGCCTGGTTGAGGAACACGCAGCACGTGCGGGTATTTCGCTGACGCGACGTCGCGAAACGCCACCGCGCGCGGTCGCACAACCCGAAAGCGAGCAAGTGCGTTCGTTTGGAATGTCCAAGGACCTGGTGTTCCTGGAAATCGATTACGACGCAGTTCGTGCGAATCGCGAAAAGACGCCACCACCGCAACCGTTGATTGCGGTCGAGCCCGCGAAAGTAACGCCCGTCAGCGCTGCGGCTCCGGCTGGAAAATCTGCTGCACAACCGCCAACGGCGCGTCTCGAAGATCTGATGATCTTTGATCCGCGCAACAGCGGTAATGGTCCAGCGCCAATTGATGATTTTGAAGGCACCGTTGTTGTCGATGGTGCGTCCATTCTCAAGCCGTATGTCGATCCCGAAACGCCGGTGGTTTCACTGCCGGATCTTGAACCGACTGAGATCAGCGCAACACCTGCGTTCACCGCTGCGGTAAGTCACGCGCCGCCCAACTCGGCAGAATTAAATCCGGCGGAAGAAACGTCGGATGTTGTGTCATTCGAAGAGCCGAAGTTGGAGACGCCGGTTGCTACCGCCGCCCTGACAACCACATCCGACACTCCTTCAAACTCGGCCGCCGAAGTTGTCGCGTTCGATGGCGTCGAATCTGGAATTTCAGCGGAGCTGTTTACCGATCTTCCCGCTGTGACGGAATCGGCCGAGGCGATCGTTACACTGTTCGAATCCGCGGCGACGCCCGCAGAAGTCGCAGCGATTGTTGAACAAACGTCGACGAACGAATTCGAAGTTGCAGCGCCGGTTACCGCTGAATTTGAATCAGTTGCATTTTCGCCCAGCGAAGAGCAGTCGGACGCGACGATTTATTCTGACGTCGCTGTCGAATTGCAGGCGGAAAATGACACTCCGGCAGAACGGAATGTCGAGCTCCCGTTTGTCGCAGCGTTCACGCCAGCCGCACCGATTGTCGGGTTGACTTCCGTTGTTGCAAATGACATTGCCGAAGCGCCGGTTGATGTTTCAGTCGACGTGTCGATTGAGACGCCGTTCGACGTACCAGCGACGTTGGAAGCCGATACGGTTGTCGGGATTGTCGCCGATGTTGCTTCGGATGACGACTTCGAGATTCCTGAGTTCGTCGCTAATAACGTCCCACAAATAGTGGCAGACGAGAGCTTTGAAATCGTCGCTGCCGAAATTTTCGAAGCCGTTTCTGACGAAAGTTTCGAAATCGACGCGCACGAAAAGCTTGCAATTGTCGAAGACTTCGCGGTCGAAAACGTTGTTGCCGAAAGTTTTGAAATTGCAGAAGACATCGAGACGGAGCATCTCGTCGCCAATGTTGATGCAATTGTTGAATTCGATTTCGACGACTCCATCTTTGAAACACTGCCCGTTGAATCGCTGATTGAGATCGACGAGCCAGCGGTTGATCACGAGTGGCCGGCACAGGAAATCGTCAATTTTACCGTCGAACAGGAGCTCAACGAAAACCTGTCCGCACCAACGCTGGAAGGTTTTACCGCCGACCAGGAACCAATTGTAGCGGCAGACTTCGCGTTGCCGGAAACGGTCGAAGAGTTGATCGTGCTGAACGTTGAATCGGACGTCGAAATACAAGCCGAACCCGGCGTGTTGTCGTCACTCGACTTTGACGCCATGCTCGAACTGTCCTCGCCGGAGATTGAGCCGGTTGCCGATTTCGAAACTGAAGATTTCAGAGCGTTGAACGACGAGTTTGCGGCTACCCGTTTCGCGCGCATCGCCGAACCGGCTGACGAAGTTCTGGTTGACGCATTCGAGTCGGACAACGAGTTGCCGCCGCTCATTTTCCCGTTGGCAACGAACAGCAGCACTTCCGGTGTTGAACTCATCGACATTGCTGTCGCAACACCGCTGTCGACGGAAATCCGCCCTGAGGACGTCGAGTTCATCGATATTGATGTCGCAACACCGCTGTCGACGGAAATCCGCGCTGAGGATGTCGAGTTCATCGATATCGTTCATGAAACGCCGATCACTGGCGCGCCAGCCGCCGATCTTGTGTTCCTCGATGTACCAGTCGAGGCACCACCTGCGCTCACGCCGATCACACTGGATGTTGTTGAACCAATTCTCGTCGAAGATGATCTTGATGATCTGTTCGGCGACATTGGCATTCCCACGGCAGTAGTCGCCGCCGAAGCAACACTGGTCGCGTCATCACGTTGTGCAGAGTTGCAGAGTGCCTCCGACGCGGATCCGAGAAACTTCGTACTCCGCCGCCGGTTGGCCGAAGCACTGTTTGAATCAGGCGATCGCGACGCGGCCATCAATGAACTGGGTGCGGCGCTCGCCGGTGCCGAGTTGGCGGGCGCGCTATCCGATGCTGCCGACATCGCCGACGAACTGGTGCGCGTCGCAAGTGATGAAGTTGCACACCACCAGAAGCGATTGGAGCTCGCAATTCGCCTGGGCGACCAATCACGCCTGCGCGTCGCGTACCTCGATCTCGCCGACAACCTTGTACGTCGCGGAGAAGATCTGCGCGCCAAAGCAGTTTATGCACGCGTCCTTGAAATGGACCCGTGGGATGAACGGGCACGCGCCGCGTTGGGTGATGCCGCACCGCCAGCCCCGGCGAAAGCCGTCACGGCCGGCGGCTCGGACGATGGTCACGTCAGCCTGGCCGATTGGCTGCGCGATGACGACGAACCCGTTTCGACCCGGCTCCGCATGCGCGAACCCGATGTCTCCGGCGACGAGCAGGACGACTTCAACGCGCTGCTCAAGCACTTCAAGGAAGGCGTCGCACGATCACTCGGCGAAGACGATTACGAGAGCCATTACGACCTCGGCGTCGCATACAAGGAAATGGGGCTGCTGGACGACGCCATTGGCGAATTCCAGATGGCACTGCGCAGTCGCAACAACCGTCTGGCGGCTTATGAGGCCCTTGGCCAGTGCTTCCTGGAACAACAGAGCTACAAAGTGGCGGTCACCGTTTTGTCCCGCGCACTTCACGAACCGGCGATTCAGGACGAGCAGCGGGTAGGAATTCTGTATTTGTTGGGATATTCGTGCGAGGTACTGCAGCGCTTTGACGAGGCACGGGGCTATTTTCAGCGGGTGTATGCCACTGATATCCATTTCCGTGACGTCAACCAGCGATTGGCGGACCTCGAACGAACCGTGAGATGACGTTAACAACGCGCACGCCGTCGGCACTTACCGCTGCGCTGCGCGACATCCAAACGCCTGTCGTACAAGAGCTCGATGCCGTATCGAACGAGCTCTGGCGAATTGTGGCTGCAGATGTCTCGCTCGTCCGCGCGGTGCAACAGCACCTGATGGGCATGAAGGGAAAAATGTTGCGACCCACACTGCTGCTGCTAAGCAGCGGTGTTGAGGAGCAACGTGAATCGCGCGCGATTACGTACGCCGCCGTGATTGAACTCATTCATCTCGCCACACTCGTGCACGATGATGCGGTTGATCATTCGGCGCTGCGTCGCGGTATGCCAACGGTGAATTCACTGTTCAGTCATCAGGTCTCCGTTATCATGGGAGACTATCTGTACCTGCGCGCACTCAAGGAGCTCGTGGCACTCGGCGATCTCGCTCCGATGCGCGCGATTACGGAAGCATCGAACGAGATGACGCTTGGTGAAATGCGTGCGCTATCGCTCGCTGATCCGATGACGTTTTCCGAGCAGGATTACGAAACGTTGATCAAGGCAAAAACAGCATCGCTGTTTGTGGCTTCATGCGAAGTTGGTGCGCTGTGCGGTGCACCGCGTCATCGCGAAGCGCTCATGCAGTATGGACTCAAGCTAGGCATGGCATTTCAGGTTGCCGACGATTTGCTGGACTATACCGAAGCACAGGAAATGACCGGTAAGCCAAGCGGCCTCGATCTCAAGGAGCACAAGGTCACGCTGCCGCTGATTGCCGCACTCGCCGAGATGCCGGGCCGGGATCGTGCGCGTGTCGAGCAACTGTTTCGCACCAACGATCCTCAGGATGCCGCCGTTAGCGAAGTAGTGGGCATCGTTCGCGAGTATGGCGGTCTCGAGTATGCGCGTCGCCGCGGCGACCAATTCGCCCGCGAGGCGGAAGAGGCGTTGGCAGGACTTCCGCATGGTGCAGCAAAGACGTCACTGATGGAGACGATTTCCTACGTCGTGGAGCGTCGCTGGTAATGGCCGCCCGCGGACCTTCAAAACACCGCCCGGTGTTTCACCTGATAGTGCTGTCCGTCGGATTTGTGGTGGGTGGCCTCATGAACCAGATCGCACGCAGCTTTCTGCCATCGGGTGCCGTAAAGGAATTTTTAACGACGGGCGTCACATGGTCGGCGGGTCCACTTCCCATCGATCTCGTTATATTGAAATTTGCTCTGGGTCCCGTAGCGCTCGACGTCTCGCTGTTGAGCCTTGTTGGA